>JACMRH010000483.1 GCA_014376535.1 Cytophagales bacterium
AACATAAAAGAATGTGCGGGGTTAAGAATTAATTTTATCTCTGTTGATAACGAATCCTATTTTATTTTTCTTGAAAGCAGAATTATCGCCGGTAACCCTGAAGGAATAAATGCAATAGTAGTCGATTCAGAGCAAGCTTTGCAATTTAAAAATCAGATTATACCAACCCCAGAAATAACTACTACACTGCCTGTGGAGCCTCTGGTTATAGAGACATTTAAAAAGGTAAAAGTTGCTATCACAACAAATCCTCCCGAAGAGCCTGATTTGAAACGGCGCATCAATACTTACAGCACTTTGTTTCAATATATGGAGATACATTTCGAAGGTGCAAACATTCAATCCGCAACCGTAACTATTCCTACAAAAGCGCTTCCATTTAAGGATGAGGAACTTAAGAAAAGAATGAAAACAAAGTATAATCTTTTCACAAAGGAACAGACTAATAAGTGGCAATCATTATTGGATATAAAACAACAAGTAGAAGATTTAAGAAAAGAGTTTCTCACGCCTTGTAAATTAAAAAGGACTAGAAGTATTTTAAAAAAAGAAAGAAGAAATGAATTTATTTTAAAATTCGAAAAGTTAAAAAAAGAATCAGAAGAAAATATAAAAATTATTATAGGGGATGTGCAGCAAGAAATACAAAAATCTAAACTTGTATTAAAAGATGAATTGACAACATTTATCAAAGAGAATGAACCCAAAGAAATTAAAGTCATACTCGACATGGAGGTGAAAAATACTATGATCGAGGAATATGTTCAAAATGCTATTGCTTCTGCCAAAATCCCTACTGCACTTCATTTAATTGATAAGATAAAATTAGAAAAGCAGGATGCAGAATTTACTGTTGATGATTTAAGTGACCAGGAATTTCTAGATTGGTTTAAAGAAAAGAATCTAATAACTGCTGCAGATGAAAATGAACTTGCAAAGTTTACTAAAGCTTTTCAGATGAAGTTGTAATATTTAACTAATATGATGGCACTTCTTGTACTATCGAATATAAGATCCGGCTTTTTCTCATAGGTCGCATTTACAATATCACTTTTATTTATCTTATAGGATTTATAATTCTAGGAGGCCTTTTTGAATTTATATTAAAATACGCAATAAGAAAAGGAAAAATTTACTTCTGAGTGAATATGGCTGCCTTTTTAAGATACATACCCGTATCACTTAATCTGTGAGTCTGCATATCAAATAACACAGTATCACTAGGACGCAATGTCTGTACTTCTAACGAATTCAATTTTATGTAAGTTATTGTACCGTCGCTTAACACTTTGGCTCCGACAACGGAATCGGAATCATTGCCGCTGCTAACAGCATGCAAGGAAAGGTCATTTTCAACTGAATTACCGCCATCTAGTGTAGTGATTGGATCTGTTTCATTAACCGGCACTTTCACGGTTCTGCTACTACTCCTTTTATCAGAGCAGCTATTCATTGATATGCTAATAAGAATACCAAAAATAAATATCAAACTTATCTGTATAATATCTTTTTTCATGGTTCTGAATTTATGTACGTTCAATATTGTTTCAAAGGAATAAGGCTGCTATTCCGCCATTAGACTGATATGACTTTGCATGGTAATCTTATCACATAGCATTTTGTAGCACCTTTGAAGTTATTCCAAATCTTATTTCTGCCAGTAATTCACATTGCACAGCTAAATGTTTGAATGATTTTTATTTCTTTTTCAATATAAAAATTATTAATGATGTCAATAGATAACTACCAATCCCTATCAGGATCCAAGCAATATAAGGCATGTTCATTTTCGGCTATTATTTATTGCAAAATAGATTCCACCCCCAACAGATAAAACTAAAAGTATTGGCCATGCAGGAACTTTATCTAATACTTCAGCTATCTGTCCGAATATCCATAGAAAGATGAGTGCAGCAACAATACCTAACGCAACTTTGAGTACATTCATAATATAAGTCAGTTAATCTTTATCACGTATCTCTTTGCTCCAAACAAATGTGCCCTTCTTATTGATATACCCATCAATTAAAATATTTCCACTCTTTAATTGGGCACCTGCCAATGGACCTCTGAAATCATTCGCATAATGATACCTAGGAGTTATTAGAAAGTTGCCTAGTGTATCAATGTATCCATATCGGGAATTACCATTGGAATTAGCGTAGCGCACACAAGCAATCCCTTCAATATTGAAACCTGATTTCACTGTATCATAAAACTTATTATCAACAACGACTATGTTTGATTTATTGTTGATGGTGAACCAGACATATTTGCCATTTCTTTTACACCAGAAATACTTCCCGCGATTTATAATCAAGTCTTCAAAATACAGATCTTGGCCATTCTCTTTATTCTTAAACACATTACCTGTACTATCTATAATGCAATAGGGTGTCTTGTATATTGTTGCCATCACCCCATTCCATACAGCAGCATATCCTCCGGAGAATTCATTAAAAAGACACATATAACCTGGAAGTAAGGTATTTATTACCTCCCCTTTTTTATTTAATAAGAGGGACGTAAAACCATATGCCTCTCCTTGTTTAGTAGCCAATGTTCCTATTAAATAATTATTAGAAAGTCGGGTTAGGTTATAATATTTGTCAGGGATAACAAGTTTACCAAGAGAGTCTATTAATCCAACATGAAAGTTCTCCCAATTGGTTGAATCGAATGAAGTCTGAATTACGGCATATCCTCGGAAGAATTTCGTTGCATTCGTGTATTGTGGTTTAATAACAACTTCACCTTTTTTATTTATATAGCCAAAAAGTCTTGTTTTGATATCATATATCAGGGCCAAACCACTTGAGAAGGAGAACTCGTCTCGGGCAAATGAAAGATCATCAAAATCCTTATCATTAATTCTAGTTCTGTGATAAGGATACATATTAATTGGATGCCTAGTTAAGGCATATTCCGAGGAATTAATGACTGTATCTACATTCTGATTAATAAAACAATAAGTATTGTAGGTACTAGTGTCAATGACTATTGCTAAGCCCTCTTGAAATGCTCCCGCAAGTGACAAATTTGGAGGTATTATTACTTTTCCGGCAGTATCAATATAACCCCACGCTTTCCCATCATATATTCCATAAAGTCTTTGTGGCTTTTTCTCCGAACATGCAAAGATTAATACCGATACAATTAATAATACAAAGGAATTCTGCAGGGTTAATATTGGAGTTTTTAGTTTGATCATTTCCTAATGCTTTACGAGGGCGCTGCTAATCAACCTTCATCACTGAGGCTCCGCGAGGGCCAAAGACTAAGGAGAAAGCAACGCCCACGTAACGCAGGCGCTTTGCTTTACATTCCATTTAGTCTTATGCTGAAATTTCGCGGATTACAGTGATGCTAAAATGTATACAAAACGAGAATACTATTTTATAGATTGAACTATTTCATTGCTCTATTTTTTATTTTGCTAATATACAATTGAAATAGATAACCCCCGGTTACTAATTTTCTAATTATACATCCCCCTCCACATTCAAACTCACATTACAATACACTACAATTCGGAATGAACGGAGAAACACGTAACCTTCCTACCAAAAAACGAACCCACCCCTTCAATGTTGGCCTTGTCATCCCGGGAGACAACGGTTTATTTATTCAATCACAATTAAAAAAACATTAAAAATGGTTACAGTTAAAAACTACCACGTTCGCCAGGGAAACAATGGCGACAATTACATTTCTCTCGAATTAGAAGGAGATGTTTCATTTGTACAAAGCCAAAATACAGGACGCTTTTATGCATCTACAAAACGATGTTTTATGTATGCGGCTATGGATGAAAGTACTGCGGCAGCATTGGTTGGTACTCAAATGCCCGGAACTATTGAAAGGGTTGATTGTGACTCTTACGAGTATACGGTGCCTGAGACAGGGGAAGTAAAAACACTTTC
>JACMRH010000484.1 GCA_014376535.1 Cytophagales bacterium
ACCACGAGCCCGATTTGTTAAGTTCTTCTTTATATTTTTGAGCAACTCTTTTTTGATCCTCATTATGATAAAATATAACAGACCTGTACTGAGTTCCTTCATCATTTCCCTGCCTGTTTAACGTGGTAGGATCATGGGAAAGCCAGAATGCTTCCAGCAGTTCTTCATATTTTAATTTTGAAGGATCATAAATAACCTGGATAACTTCTGCATGTCCAGTAGTCCCTGAACAAACTTGCTTATAAGTTGGATTATCAATCGTTCCACCTTCGTACCCTGAAACTACTTTCGTAACTCCTTCAAGTTCAAGGAACACCGCTTCAGTACACCAGAAACAGCCAGCGCCGAAAGTTGCCAGCTCAGTTTTCACATTTGGATCATTTACCATTACAGTTTCAGTTTTCTTTTGCGTTTTCGCCTGACAGGAGAAGGCAAGAGTTAATAAAATAGCAAAGTGCTTAAACATAATTATGAATTTTTATTTAATTGTGAATTATTAGTGATGAATGATGAATCGTTAAACAAATCTGACAGCAAAATATATTTTAAAATGTCAGTTGACTGACATTTATATAACAGTAAAACCCAATTAAACATTCTCATTTAAGGAGATTAATTCAGAATTCATAATTATTTAAAAGCTGAAATCCCTGTAATAGCATGACCCAATATCAATAAGTGAATATCATGCGTTCCTTCATAGGTAATGACAGATTCCAAATTTGCCATATGCCTCATAATCGGATATTCTCCGGTAATCCCCATTCCACCGAAAATTTGTCTTGCTTCTCTGGCAATATGTAATGCCATATCCACATTATTTCTTTTAGCCAAAGATATTTGTGCTGTAGATGCTTTCTTTTGATTCATTAAATTGCCAAGCCTCCATGCTAACAACTGTGCTTTGGTAATTTCTGTTAGCATTTCTGCTAATTTTTTTTGTATCAACTGAAAAGAGGCTATTGGTTTTTCAAACTGGATCCTTTGAAGTGAATATGCCCTAGCACTTTCAAAGCAGTCAATGGCAGCTCCAATTACTCCCCAGGAAATTCCATAACGAGCTGAATCAAGGCATGCCAGGGGAGCTGAAAGCCCATCTGCATCGGGCAACAGATTTTCTTTCGGAATTTTGACGTTATTGAAAACCAGTTCTCCGGTTATGCTTGCCCTCAAAGACCATTTATTGTGTATTTCTGGAGCGATAAAGCCCTCCATTCCTTTTTCAACAAGCAATCCTCTGATTCTTCCCTGTTCATTCTTAGCCCAAACAACTGCTACATCAGCAAGTGGAGAATTTGAAATCCACATTTTAGCGCCGTTCAACAAATAGTAGTCTCCTTTATCTTCAAAATGAGTCACCATACCTGCCGGATTTGAGCCATGGTCTGGTTCTGTAAGACCAAAACAACCTAACCAGTCGCCAGAAGCAAGCTTTGGCAAAAACTTCCTTTTTTGTTCTTCAGAACCATATTTAAAAATAGGGTACATCACCAGAGAACTTTGAACAGAAGCAGTAGACCTCATTCCTGAATCGCCCCGTTCAATTTCCTGCATTATAAGTCCATAAGTGATATAGTCCATTCCGCCTCCACCGTACTCTTCCGGGATGGTAGGTCCAAATATTCCGACATTACCCATTTTCTTCACAATTTCAGCTGGAAAATGAGATTTCTGACAACAGTCTTCAATGATGGGCGAGATCTCCCTTTTTACAAAATCTCTGATAGTAGCCTGAACAAGCTTTTGCTCTTCAGTTAACAGATCTCCAATGTCATAGAAATCAGTTTTAGTCCAATTGTTCGATTTATCTTCCATTTTCTTCGATTTGTCTAAACCAATTGTGCCGTCAATCATGTTGTATAATTGTTAATGTCAGTAAAAATATCGTTTATTGATATTGAATCACTTATAACTTAATACGAAATCAACATAAAGTGGGTAACCTGGAGGGGCTAAACGACGAAAAAATAATTGCACAGTTACAGATCCTTCACGAAAAAGTAGGTGAAAGCGGTTTGGATGTTGCTTCTTACCTTGAAGGTATGAACTACTCCAGGCTCACAACTTATTGGGATTATATTCACCTGGACACTTTATTAAGTTTACAAAACCCCAAAACCCATCAGCCTGATGAGTTTATTTTTATTGCCTATCACCAAATAACAGAGTTATATTTCAAGCTTACTTTATGGGAACTACAACAAATCTGTAGTGATCATGAATTGAATGAGGATGAGTTAATCTCTAAACTCCAAAGAATAAATAATTACCTCGTCCAGCTTGTCAGTTCCTTCGATGTAATGGCAAATGGTGTTGACAGGGAACAGTTCTTAAAATTTCGCTTAAGTATTTTGCCTGCAAGTGGCTTTCAGTCTGTACAGTTCAGGATGATAGAAATTTACTGTACTGATCTTTACAATTTGGTCGACAAAGACTTACGTTCAAGACTTGAAGGAGATCACATAACTGAAGAACTTTACGAACATATATACTGGAAACAAGGTGCAACTGAAGTTTTATCAGGTGAAAAAACCATTACATTAAAACACTTTGAAGAAAAATATTCAGATAAACTCCTCAAGTTGTGCCTAGATCTTCAAAACAAAAACCTGAATAGAATTGCGGAGGAATTTGTGCCAAAAGCTCAGAAGAAAGATGAAATTACAGACTTATTGCGTCAGCTTGATGCATCTATAAACATAGGATGGGCTCTTGCACACTTTAAAAGTGCTGTAAAACATCTTCAAAGAAAACACAATGCCATACCAAGTACCGGTGGTACAAACTGGCAGCAATACCTGCCTCCAAGATTTCAGAAAAAAGTGTTTTTCCCAAGCCTTTGGACACAAGAAGAATTAGATTCCTGGGGAAAGGCTTGGGTTGAACAAATCCTGGAGAAATAATCTATCACAAAGGCGCAAAGGCGCGAAGAATATAAAAACAAATTGTCCTGAAATGCCTCTAAAAAGAATAAAATAGCAAAACTCAAAACTTTGCGACTTTGCGTCTTTGCAAGAAAAAATCAGGTTTTCCGGTTTTTTTTAATAAAATTTGCAATCCCTGTTTTCAACAGATCATATTAAACAACACAATGGGAAGGGCATTTGAATTTCGCAAAGCAAGGAAAATGAAACGTTGGGGCAATATGTCCCGGATGTTTACAAAATATGGCCGTGATATTGCCATGGCAGTTAAGTCAGGCGGTCCGAGTTTGGATGGAAATTCCCGTTTAAGGGCCATTGTACAAAGTGCAAGGGGAGATAACATGCCAAAGGACAATATTGAACGAGCAATTAAAAACGCTTCTGATAAAAGTTCTGCAGATTTTAAAGAATTGGTTTATGAAGGCAAAGGTCCGTTTGGAATTGCCATCTTAGTTGAAACTGCTACAGATAACCCTACAAGAACGGTGGCCAACTTAAGGGTGATCTTCAATAGGAATGGAGGTACATTAGGCAATTCTGGATCAATTGACTTTCTTTTTGACAGAAAATGCCGGTTTAAAATTGCCAATAACAATATAAATGTTGAAGAACTGGAATTCGAACTGATAGATTTTGGGGCTGAAGAAGCTTCCGAAGATGAGGATGGCATTGTCATCTATGGCGAATTTGAAAGTTTCGGTTCTATTCAGAAATTCCTGGAAGAAAAGGGTTACCAGATAATAACAGCAGAGTTTGAAAGGATTCCTAACGATACCAAGGAACTAACTCGAGAACAACAGGAAGAAGTTTATAAAATCGTAGAGAAACTTGAAGAGGATGATGATGTTCAAAACGTTTACACCACAATGGCTTAACAAAATAGTAACAAGCAAGTATTCTCGTTATATTTGTCCCGAAAAACAATAATGGCATTTAATCCGCAAGTCTACACCGAGGTAAAAAGCATTTTAACTGCTTATCTCGAGAACAAAGAATTGAGGAAAACACCTGAACGTTTTGCTATCCTGGAAGAAATTTACACTAGAGATGGCCATTTTGATGTAGAATCACTTTACATCAGCATGAAAAACAAAAATTACAGGGTAAGCCGTGCAACTGTTTATAATACCCTGGACATATTGGTCGATTGCGATTTGGTTACCAAACATCAGTTTGGTAAAAATATGGCCCAGTACGAAAAAAGTTTTGGATACAGGCAACACGACCATTTAATTTGTACAGATTGCCACAGGGTAACAGAGTTTTGCGACCCAAGGTTACATAATATTGAAACGAAAGTTGGAGAGTTGCTTTTATTTAAAGTTTTGCATCATTCTCTTATATTGTACGGAAATTGTGTAAAGGAAAATTGTGAACATCGTTTTGAAAAAAAGAATATCCTATTAAAAAAATCAAAAGCCGCTTAAAAAAAACATTATGGATTACTCCCTTGAAATACAGGAAAACATTCTATTCTTAAATATCAAAGGAGATTTACTCGGAGATACTGCTGATAAAGAGATCCAGGAATCTATCAAAGCAAAAGTAGAGGCTCATCATTTACTTTTATGCGGAATAGATCTTTCCGGAGTTCGTTATATGAACAGTTCCGGCATCAGCCTTTTGATAAACCTGTTAAATTCATTTAAAGAAAACGGTGGCGAGGCCATGTTGGTTAGCCCTTCTCCCCAGATCAGGAAACTGCTGGAAATGATGAAATTACACACAGTGTTCAGCATTGTGGATACCAAAGAAGAATCTATTAATCAATTAAGAAAAATCATCATCTAGATGGCAGTTGACGTACTCTTAGGCCTGCAGTGGGGCGATGAAGGAAAAGGAAAGGTTGTAGATTTTCTGGCACCAAAATATGATGTTGTGGCACGTTTTCAAGGTGGTCCTAATGCTGGGCACACCCTTGAATTTGATGGTAACAAACATGTGTTGCACCAGGTCCCTTCCGGTATTTTCCATGAAAATATCAAAAATGTAATTGGAAATGGTGTGGTCCTTGATCCTATTGTTTTTATAAACAAGGAGATCGAAAGCCTGAAAAAATACAATATCAATTTTAAAAAGAACCTTTTCATCTCTAAAAAGGCATCTCTTATTCTACCAACTCACAGGTTGCTTGACAAAGCTTCTGAATTGTCTAAAGGAGAAAATAAAATAGGATCTACTTTAAGAGGAATAGGACCTACTTACCAGGACAAAGTGGCAAGAAGGGCTATCCGTTTGGGAGACATTCTTTTACCGGATTTCAAAAAGAAATACGAAAGCTTAAAAGAAGAACATAAATCTATCCTGGACTTCTATAAACTTGATTATAACTCAGGAGATGATAATTTAAGTACCCTTGAAGATGTATTTTTCACGGCACTTGAGGCAATAAAAAACTTCAATTTTATCGATTCTGAATACTTTGTGAACCAGGCAATTGCGGAAGGAAGATCTGTTCTGGCTGAAGGTGCGCAAGGATCTATGCTCGATGTGGATTTTGGCTCCTACCCTTTTGTAACTTCATCAAATACAACTACTGCCGGAGTTTGCTCAGGATTAGGTATTGCCCCTAAACACATCAAAGAAGTGTTTGGTATTTTCAAAGCGTATTGTACAAGGGTTGGAAGTGGCCCCTTCCCTACGGAACTTCACGATGCGGAAGGACAAAAAATAAGGGATATTGGCCGGGAATATGGTTCAACTACCGGCAGACCAAGGAGATGTGGCTGGATTGACCTCCCTGCTTTGAAGTATGCTATTATGATCAATGGTGTGACACAGCTTTTTATGATGAAAGCCGATGTGCTCAACTCATTTGAAGTAATAAAAGCCTGTACAGATTATAAACTTGACGGAAAACTATCGGACCAGGTACCTTATGATTTATGTTCCACTCCGGTTGAACCAGTTTGGAAATCAATCAAAGGCTGGAACACAGATACAACAAATCTGAAAGATTTCGATAAAATACCTGTTGCACTTGCAGATTACCTGACCTTCCTGGAAAGGGAGTTAAATGTACCGATCAGTATGGTTTCGATTGGTCCCAACCGGACAGAAACTTTGATGAAACCAGCAATACTGGAAAAAATCTAAAACAAAAGGCTCATTATTTGAGCCTTTTGTTTTTAATACCAAAATTTTTTAATCTGGAATTTACTCTCCCTCAGGAATTACAAACAGGCAGATTACATAAGCAATTATTCCTCCTATCAAGGCAAGGAAAACAGAACCCAAAGCAAAAGCCAGCCGGATAAGGGTAGAATCTATATTCAGATATTCAGCAAGCCCGCCACAAACACCGCTGATCATTTTATCAGATTTCGAGCGAAATAGTCTTTTCATAGTCCCTTGGTTTTAGAATTTAAAATTAGGGAATAATGTGGCTGTTGTTGATAAAGTTTCGATCAAATTATAAATCAATTTACTTTATTTGATGTGTTATTATATCCAGATAATGAAGCTAAATAACTTGCCAAAACTAAAAACCAGGAGAACAGAGCTTAGAAAAGCCTTAACACCGGCCGAAGCAACTTTATGGAAACATTTACAAAACAGTCAGTTTGAAGGAAAAAAGTTCAGGCGACAGCATAGTGTAGGTAACTATATACTAGATTTCTATTGTCCCTCAGAAAAGCTGGCAGTAGAACTGGACGGAGCGGGACATTTTACAGAAGAAGGAGTTGAGTATGATGAAAAGAGAACTGAATTTTTGAAAAGTATTGGGATAAAAGTGATCAGGTTTGAGAATGAGAATGTTTTTAAATGTTTAGATCATGTTTTGGAAGAGATAAAGAGAAATTTTGGTGTGAGTTAATAAATTATACTAAGGTTCGGGAAACTTGCAACAATAACCACCCCGGTCTGCGACCACCCCTCCTTGAAAAGGAGGGGAGTTTAGGGCAAAGCGGAAATACTCATTATTCTCGTTTCTCCAGATTCTAGTACTGAAACAGACATTTTTCTCTTTCTCAAGGTCTTAAAAACAACCAATCATTTCCCCAAAATGCCAGAATGGTCTGGGTTCTCACAACTCCCCTCCTGCGAAGGAGGGGTGCCCAAAGGGCGGGGTGGTTGCTGCCAAGGTTCAGATTTCTGAAGTATTAAGTCAAGTATCTTACAACTTGCAACAATAACCACCCCGGTCTGCGACCACCCCTCCTTGAAAAGGAGGGGAGTTTAGGGCAAAGCGGAAACAATCATTCTTTTCGTTTCTCCAGATTCAATTGCGGAAACTGACATTTTTCTCTTTTCTCAAGGACTTATAACAACCAGTCATTTCACCAAAATGCCAGAATGGTCTGGGTTCTCACAACTCCCCTCCTGCGAAGGAGGGGTGCCCAAAGGGCGGGGTGGTTGCTGCCAAGGTTCAGATTTCTGAA
>JACMRH010000485.1 GCA_014376535.1 Cytophagales bacterium
CGTTCAGGTGGTCTTGTTAAGTCCATGCAAACACCGGCATTTTGGGATGGGACCAACGAGAAAGGACAGTTATCCGCTCCAGGCATTTATTTTTTAATAGCCAACGAAGATTCCCAGAAAACAGTGACTTTGATCAGGTAAACACAAAGCAACTTCGTTGGGCATCAGTTCTAATCAGATATTCAACAACTATTCCGTTTCTGCCGGTTCTATTATCCTGAAAAGATTTTACTGTGCGAATTTTGACACTCGGTTTAGCTTAAGTCAAAATGTGGAGTTAAGCACCCACCTGCTCTGCAACTATTATACCGACTTACCTGCCCAGACAAATACTTCTGTTTCTCTACTTTTGCTCGAAACTGTGGCAGGAGGGTTAGGTTTTAAAAGCAAGCAAGGAACTTTCGTTTATTTTTCTGTAACCGCTAATAAAGAGAGCGACCACCCAATAAGGATCTCGACCCTTTATAACAGTCTTTTATTTAGCAACCAAAACGCAATGGCCGAATCGGTTGAGCTATCCTTAGCTTATTGCTACTAACATTTTAATTGGCAGGTACTATTTAATTGGTAACAAATCCATTACAAGGCGATGGATTCCCAGAACTCAATAAATACTACAGGTTCCAAGTTATAGTAGATGCCGCGCACTTCTATTTGCCTAAACACACAATGTATAAGGGCAAATAGAAGAATTGTAGCATATAGTTTTTTAACAGCTTGGCTTATTTAATTAGCACTATTATTTCTTAATAATTTTGTGAAAGGAGTTTCCTGTTTTAACCAGGTATATACCGGCTTTAAGTTCGTTTCCGAAAGTAGCTACACTTATATTTTTGAATGAAAGTACCACTTGGCCTTCGGTTGTAATCACTTCAATATCGGAGGGGTTTGTAAGGACCACATTGAAATTTTCACTACTAGGGTTTGGAGATACGCTAGCAATAATTAAATCCTCTATTGATTCGTCTAATGAGGTAATGGTAGATGTAAAATTTGCAGTAACTTTTTTGTTTACATTCATCAGGATTTTCAATGGAGTGGTACTGCCTGAAGCATCGCCTGACCATCCTACAAATTTAAAACCGGCTTTAGGATAAGCGGTTAAAGTAGCTGTATCTCCCACCAGAAATCCACTTACTTCTGGAGAGATTCCTCCTTCACCTAAAATGGTTCCGGTGAAAGTAACAGTGTTTAAATTTCTCAATTTTGCCGATTCGTACCATTTTGTATTGATGCTTGCAGCACCAGTAACACCAGTTACAAGACCTAGCTTGTAATTATACTTGGCTTTTCGGGTAGCTTCACCTCTGTAGATATAATTTGTGTTGGTGATTATTGCGATTACAACTCCACTTGCTGGTGCCGCATCCAGTTTAAGGAAACAATTACCTTTTGAAACGTATTCGCTATAAATAGCCTTTCCGGTTGTAGTCCTGTATGCCAACTGGCAAGTCATGTTTTCCCCAATTGGCTGGAAATTAACAGTTACAGTATTGCCAGTTACTGTCAAGGGAATCTGATTTGAACCAGACCAGCCCGGCAATGTTAAAGTATCTGGCGTAAGAATGTTGCCGTTTCTTGTTGTCATAACATAAGGAGTTACTTTCCAAAGTGGTGGCTGTGAAGTAGAAGGCTGGTATTCAGCGCCAATATTTGCTCCAAAATTTGAGTTTAAGAGATTAATAGATGCAGTGGTCCATTCACCCAGATCCATTATAGCCATCTTTGATCTGTATTCAGTAATAACACGTCTCATTTGGGTTTCGCCAATTCCACCGGCAAGACCTTCCAAAACACGTCCCGGGCAATTCACCCATATCCAACCAATCGCACCATCGCCAACAATTTGAGCTAGAACAGTAGGAAACATACTGCTGTATTGGTGGCCGCCCAATGTTCTTCTCCAATGGCATAATTGTTTGCCAGCGGCATCATATTGATTTACACCTTCCGCAGAAGGTCCACCAAACGTATTGTTTAATAGCCAGCCCGAATAACATTCAATGGGCATAAAAGGTGCCATTAAATCTGTAGCATTAAGGTTTCCCATGGATCGGTAATTACCACTTCTTCTGGCATCGGCAGTTTGCTGGAGCCATACGTTTCCTCCTTCCTGAAACCAAGCAGACTGTTTTACACCTGGCATATCAGCCAATACCGCATGAATACCTTCGTGAACCATTGCTCCTTTTTGGAATTCATCGTTATATTGTGGATCAAAAGATTGTATTGGAACATAAGATGCTAGAACCATAGGCCAATTTTGGTTTTGATATCTAATATTGCTTTGCCAACCACCAAGAGCATTACTGTCTGCATTATCCGAACAAGTCAATCCTGAACCGTATAAGTAAATAGTACTTCTGTAGCCATTTCTTGCTCTTTTGTCTGACGGCCAACCCATTACATCCCTGAAATATGCAAAGTCATCATTCATTCTGATTAACAAATTCTTGATAGCAAGTTCAGTAATGGTTGAGCGTTTATTAGGGCCCCATCTAAATGTGAACCAACGGTCATTCACTTCTCCTACTACTTGTATGCAATCATTTAAGTTTTTAGTAGGTTCAACAAAATTGGGGTTTTGTTCCTTGAAATTGTACCGCACGTTAGGCGAATAAGTTGGCCACTTAAATGGATTCCCTGTTTGGGCAAATGTGCCTACTGCAAAAAGGGAAATGCAAAATTGTAAAATAGTTTTTTTCATACCTTAATTTCTGATTTGTATACTGAAAGCAAATGGCAGAAGGTAATAGTAACGATTAGTGGTTTATTGGGTAGCATTGTTGAAAAATTTACAAATCTGTATAACCAATAATAGTATTCAGGAAAAGCATTCCTTAGCTACCATTCTTTGGTGATCAATTTTCAAGTTAGATGTACTAATTTTGCTCTTTAAGATTTGCAAATCATCACTTACTTTCCTTTCAACTACTTTAGCATAAATCTGAGTAGTTCTAATGCTATTGTAACCAAGCATTTTGCTCACAGTCTCTATTGGAACTCCATTTGTTAAAGTAATCGTTGTAGCAAAAGTGTGGCGTGCAAGGTGGAAGGTTAAGTTTTTGTCAATCTCACATATGTCACCTATTTCTTTTAGGTAGCTGTTCAATCGTTGGTTTGAAATGCTAGGAAAAATTGTTCCATGTGCTAAACATGCAGGATGATCTTTATATTTAACTGTAATTCACCAAATAGCTATTCCAATTTTGGGGCTGGGCTTTACGTTGTGGGGATCCATCTTGAATTTGTAAATATTTTTAATGATTTATTAACATTTTTTGACAAAATAGGTTTGCAAAACCTCTCTTTCATTGTAGCTGATTAAAGTACAATCTTAAAATGGATTGCTTATTATCTTTAGTCAAGTACGGTATGAAAAAGACATTAACTCAGGTATTTAGTTCATTGAAGTATGGCACTACTTCCGTAAGTAAGGCTGCCACAATTGCAAGCTTGTTATTACTTCCTTTCTTATCGGGAGCCCAAACAACAACCCTCTCATTGCCAGGCCAAAGTAACCCAAGAACCATATTTGTTTATGCTCCTTCCGGCCTTGCTAAAAACAGACCTTTGGTAATTTCAATGCATGGTCTGGGCAACGTCATCAACGATCAGAGAACAGCAACTAAATGGGATTTAGTGGCGGATACGGCAAAGATTCTTGTGGTCTATCCACAAGGAGAAGGAGGCTCATGGGATATAAGTGGCAACAAAGACACTGATTTTATATCTGCCATCATAGAATCTATGGTCACCAAATACAGTATTGACCGCAACAGGGTGTATGTTTCAGGGTTTTCTATGGGTGGTATGATGAGTTACCATGCCGCCAATAAAATTGCCAACAAGGTTGCAGCAATCGGCCCAGTTTCAGGTTACTTATTCGGTAATCCCGTAGCAAGTTCCAGGCCTATGCCAATCATCCATGTTCATGGTCTTTCAGATAACGTAGTTTATTATACACCTAACGGAAACCAACAAGGAGTAGTTGCCACGCTGCAAAAGTGGAGAACCTGGAACCAGTGCCCATCTACAGGAACAAAAACCACCCCTTATCCTGTAAACAAGCCGCTTTCTAAATCTACAATGGAATATTGGGGGCCTTGTAAAAATAGTGCAGTTCAACTGGTCTTTTTATACAATAAATACCATGAGCATTCCATCGACCCGGCAGGTGTGAATACAACTTATGAACTATGGAACTTTTTCAAAAAACAAACTTTAAATGCGGGAACAGTTACAGGACTTGAAGGAGAAGAATTTTCTAGCTCATCCGTTTACCCTAATCCTTTTACAAATATTCTTTCGATCTTTGTTAAAGGTAGATTTAACTATCATTTAATTTCGATGTCTGGTACAATTCTGAGTGAGGGAGCTGGAGAGAATATAATTAAAATCAATGACCTACATCCAAAAGGCATCTATTTGCTAAAAGTTTATCAAGTTGATAAGTCTCAAATAATAAAAGTCGTGAAAGAATGAGTGGTTTACAGTCGAATGATAAAATAAACTTAACTCATTTCAATACTTTTTATGATCTATTTGGTCTAACATATATAATATAGACTAATCGTAACAAAACAGATGGTATAATAAAACTAACAACATGAAAAAAATATTAGGACTAGTTATTGGATTAGGATGTACTATTGGCTGTCTAGGTCAAGCGCAGGTGGGTTTCAATATAAATGTAAACCAGGGCAGAAAGCCAATCAACCCTGATATTTACGGAACAAATACCTATAAAGCAGTTGGAAAAGACACATTAAATCCAACAGTTAGCAGGTTTGGAGGCAACAGGAGTTCAGCTTATAACTGGGAAAATAACTTTTCAAATGCAGGCTCAGATTATATCTTTAGCAGCGACGACTGGTGGTTAGATGCAGTGGGAATTAATAAAAATACCTGGAAGACGGTTTCTGGTTCTCCCGTCCAGGCACTGGTTGATTCTGCCGGTAAAACAAAACGTTCAAGCATGATCACTCTACAAGCAATGGGATATGTTTCAGCCGATGGTAATGGAGCGGTTGCCTGTAACGCACCATGTAATAGATGGATTCCTGCTTATGCCAATAAACCAGGAGGAAATTATCAATACCCTCCTGATAAAACCGACAACGCAGTATACCTGGATGAGGAAGTTTCATGGCTGGTTAATAAATACGGCAAAGCAAGTAGCGGAGGGATAAAATACTATCAGATTGACAACGAACCTGAACTATGGAATTCCACACACAGTAAAATCAGGACGAAACTTGTTACACCAGTTGAACTAGCTCAGATAAATGAAACATTTGGCAAAATGATAAGAATAATTGACCCAAGTGCTTCAATTATGGGTTTTGTAGCCTTTGGTTGGTATGGTTTGGTAACTGTTGATTTAAAAACCTACTTGAAAGAAATGAAAATAAGGTCAACTGCATACGGATCTCCGTTGATAGATATTTTTGACTGGCATTTCTATCCAAATGATCTTCTTAATTATACAGCAAATAAAGAATGGGATTTGCTACAGGCTCCCAGGATACTCTGGGATTCAAAATATTTTATTCAGGGAGGAGCAGGACCCATGGGATATTATGGAAATGCACCGCAGTTAATGAAAAGATATAAAGGTATTATCAACACAGAATTTCCGGGACTAAAAATGGGTATCACGGAATGGAATTCGTCTTACGATGAAACCAAAGTGGTAAGTGGTTTATATGTGGCGGATATTTTGGGTGTCTATGGCCAGGAAGATATTGAAGTAGCAACTTACTTTACAAGACCTACCGCTTATGCTGCGACAGGATTTAAGCTATTCAGAAATTATGATGGTAAGAACTCAACTTACGGTGATACATATGTGCAGGCAATATCTTCAGATGTACCCAACGCAACGGTTTATGCTTCAACAGAAAGTAAAACCAACGATGACAGAATTCATATAATTGCTGTATCCAAAAACATGACAAGTACTACTAATGGTACTTTTACTGTTAGCGGAACTAAATCATATATCAAAGCTGAAGTCTACTATTTCGATCCTACCTCACAAAAGATCAAAAAAGGACAAGATATTACTGGAATTACTGGAAATGCTTTTCAATATAATTTGCCTAATCATTCAGCAGTACATTTTGTGTTGACCACCTCAACAGTTACTGGCCTTGAAGATGAAAGATATGATGATAAGATAAATTTGTTTCCACAACCTTTTGAAAAAGACTTTAGGATTGAAGCGGGTAAAGAGTTTATTGCCACAATTTACTCTTTAGATGGGGTCAAGATTTCTAATGGAATATACCAAAATGAAGCATTTCTTGGAAATGATCTGTCTAAAGGTACTTACCTGGTAAAAATTGAAATTGATAATCAGGTTTATAATAAGAAGGTTATCAAGTATTAAGTTAATAAAAACATAAAATATATTAAAATACCTACTCATACATGAAAGTTCAGAAGGGGATGTAAGCTACCCCTTCTCTTATTTGATTTTTAAAATTTATTAAAGCCTTGTCATTACATTTTTAATTCCGTCGTGTATTTGATGTGATGTTTAATTTAATTGGAATTAGAAATCTATCCTGCTTTTAGAAGCGACATTGATTGGTACAGCCTAAAATAATTATATGAATAGAATTTTGCTCATTTTTATTCTCGGAATGCTTCAGCATATGGCTTTTGCAAAAACCCATTTTGTTTCGCCAAATGGTAGCAATTCCAATTCTGGTACAAAAAAAACCCTTTTCAAAGTATTCAACGGGCACAGGAATTGGCTGCAGGTGGAGACACAGTGTACTTTCGTGGGGGCAAATATCAGATTGCAGAAAGCGACATTGCGCTCAAAACCGGTATTTATGCATATGTTTTTAATCTTGGGAAAAGCGGAACTTCCGGAAAAAGAATCCACTATTGGGCATACCCTTCAGAAAAGCCGGTTTTTGATTTTTCAGCTGTCAATCCAGCGAATTACAGGGTTGTAGCCTTTTATGTGACAGGTTTATGGATACATTTCAAAGGACTTGAAGTCACAGGCGTTCAAGTGAATATTCTCACACATACACAATCTGAAAGCTTTGAGAACAGAGGCAGCAACAATATTTATGAGCAACTCTCCATGCACGACAGTCAGGCTATCGGAATCTATTGCATAAGAGGATCGAATAAATTATTTCTGAATTGTGATGCTTACAACAATTACGATTACACCTCAGAAGGTGGAAACGTTGATGGTTTTGGTTGCCATACACCAAAGGGAGGTTCCGGGAATATTTTTAGAGGCTGCAGGGCATGGTTTAACAGCGATGATGGCTATGATTTGATTAACGAAGAGGAAGAGGTAATATTTGAAAACTGCTGGGCATTTTATAACGGATACACAACTAAGTTTGTTGGTGTAGGAGATGGAAATGGCTTCAAAGCCGGTGGATATGGCGCAACACCAGTGGCAGACCTTCCTAATCCTATACCACAACATACTGTAAGAAATTGTCTTTCTGTAGGTAACAAGGACGCAGGTTTTTACCGAAATCACCATATAGGTGGTGGGATTTTTATCAATAATACCTCCTACAAAAATGGTGTCAATTATAACATGTTATGCAGGCTTAATGACAATGTAACAGATATAGCCGGATATGGCATCACTATGAAAAACAACCTTGGCTACAAGGCAAGAAGTTCAGAGGTAAATAACCTTGATAAGCCCAAAAGTTTTTTGTTTAACAATTATTTTGACCTCAATCTCACCGTCAACGATGCTGATTTCTTAAGTGTAGATGAAACCCAACTCACTGCTGCCAGAAAAACTGATGGCAGTTTGCCTGATATTACCTTTATGCAAATAGCTCCTGGAAGTGACCTTGTTGACCGTGGCGTTAATGCAGGTTATCCATTCCAGGGAAAAGGCCCGGACCTTGGCTGTTTTGAATCAGGTACGATTACCGGATCGGAATTATTATTTTCAAACAGCAGTATTCAATTGTCACCTAATCCATTTTATAGCACAATTTTAATGACCTATGAAGGCGAGTTTGCTTATACCATTTTGGATTTGACCGGCAACCTATTGGAGTCAGGAAATGCGACAAACAGTGCATTTATAGGAGGGTAATTGTCTCCAGGAGTTTATCTAATAAATCTTAAAAGCAGTAAGGGTAACCACATGCTAAAAGCCATTAAGGATTAGTTTGAAAAAGTATTTGAAGACGAGAAAACCGTTGAAAAAAGAATGAAAAATATACACCTAAACAATCGGTCTGCATCTCAAAATTTAAATAGAATTTTTATCATGATTAATAATATGTACTCTAAAATAAGATTATCAATTACTGCCTTTTTACTTGTGGCTATTTATGCAGCACATGGCCAGGTAATACAAAATGATGTTTTTTGGAAGGACTTAGATGGCAACCCAATTTATTCTCAGGGCGGAGGAGTTTTGAAAGTGGGGAATACCTGGTATTGGTACGGCCCAAAGTACAATGGAGCAGTAACTTATTATAACAATCCAGGTGGTGGTAAAAACAGTAATTCTTCTTTTGATGCGATCACCTGTTATTCTTCAACTGACCTGGCACATTGGAAGTTTGAAGGAAATGTAATGACCACTTCAGACATAAACAGCGGTTGGGTGGGCAGAGTGGGAGTTACATATAACCCCACTACCAAAAAATATGTTTTGCTTGCCCAAGGAAATGGAGGGTTAGCCTTTGCCATAAGTAATACACCTAACGGACATTTTACTTACCATCATACCCAAATGGTGATCACCAATGTGGTCAACGACAATTCAGGCGACCAATCTGTTTATACAGATTCAGATGGAAAAGCTTATTTGGTTTTTAGTAATCGTTCAGGTAGAAGCCATCTTTATGTTTCTGCTCTTCGTACTTCAGATTATCTAAATGCAGAACCAGCTGTAAATATTTACAACAGTAGCTCCGGAGGAAGGGAAGGAAGTATTATGTTCAAGCAAAATGGGACTTATTATTTCTGCTCATCAGATCTTCATGGCTGGAATACCTCCCAAACTTATTGCATTTCGGCCACGAACATTTTTGGCCCTTATTCAAAAGAATTTGTAATACAGGGAACAGAAAAAGATTACTCACATGTAACACAATGTGGTTTGGCGGTAGAAGTAAAAGGCAAAACCGGATCTTTCGTTATTTTTGGCGGAGACCGTTGGTCAGATTTTGCCGGAAACGGAATTGGATACAATCAATGGATGCCGATTTCTTTCAATGGAACAACACCAGTTTTTAATTCCTTAAGTCAATGGAATATCAATGCTGCCGAAGGAACATGGTCGGTCGGAAGCGGCAATAATTACGCTTTAAACCCAAATTTTGAAGCCGATAGGGTTTCTGTAACCAATATTACAGGATGGACCAACTCAACTATTACCGGAACTGACCCAAACGGAAATGACAATGGCAGTCATATTCCCGGACGTTTTATGTTGTCTCAGAATAGCACCTCGGCATATCAAGCTAGTGTATTGCAAAACATCACAGTTCCAAATGGGACTTATACTTTATCTGCCTGGGTCAAAAGCAGTGGTAGTCAGAAAAAGGCAAACATCTATGCTAAAAATTTTGGTGGAACTGAAATGAATTCTTCAATCAACCGTGATATAGGAACCTGGACACAAGTAAACATACCCAATATCAAAGTGACCAATGGTTCAATCCATATAGGGGTGTTTTCAGATGCAAATGCAGGCAACTGGGTAAATGTTGATGATTTCAGCCTGGTAAGAACCGACCTGGTAACAAGTCTCAATAATAATTCTACATACGAATCTCAAACAACTTCTCAAATAGTTTATCCTTCACCAACAAAAGGAGAAATAAGCTGGGCTGAACCACAAAACTGGATATTAATCAATACACTAGGAAATGTAATGGGCAACGGTAATGGTACCTCTGCGGATCTAACCACTTTTCCTGGTGGCCTTTATTTTGTAAAACTGGGAGAAAAAATATATAGGGTGGTTAAGGAATAGATTGGCTTCAAATTGATTCGAGCCAGGGTGATTCTTTAAAGTGTGTCAATAAATATTTCAAGTTCGATTTACTTTTTTGTACATGGATTGTAGCATTTAAGAGACAGCAATTCTAACAAAGCTTTAACAAATCTTATGAAAAAACTCTATTTTCTGGTAATCGGCCTTTTCGTTTTCCTTAGAATTACAACTGCTCAAAATTTTGTAACAACTGCTGAAGCAGAAAGTGGCACCCTTACTGGTGTTACAATTGCCAATCAAACAGGTAATTCAAGTGGTGGTTACGTAACTGGCTTCGATGCTTCAGGTGATAAAGTCACTGTTCCCATATCAGTACCCTCTGCCGGGCTTTATAAAGTGGTAATTACTTACCGGGCAAACCAGGGACAAAAAACACAAGATTTATTTGTAAACGGGACTTCCAATGGAAGCCTGATGTTTCCAGCCAGCACAACATTTACTGACCTTGATGCGGGTGGAGTGTATCTGAACAAAGGAAGCAACACCCTTGCCATTGTGAACAACTGGGGGTACATGGACGTGGACAAGTTTTCTGTTTATACTTCTGCAAAACATACTTATAATTTGTCGCCTTCTCTGATAGACCCTTCTGCAAATGCAGCAGTTAAAAATCTTTACAACTTTATGAAATGTCAGTTTGGGAAAAAGATCATCTCTGGACAAACTGATGACTATTTTGATAACCTGAAAACCATTGCCGGTAAAACACCCATGCTACGGGCTTTTGATTTTCAGCATTATTCTGCAGGTTATCCTTACAAATGGGCAAACGGTGGCTCTTCATTTGGAGCAGATCCTAACAATCAACCCGAAGCCGCTATCGCCTGGTATAACGGTACGAACAAGAAAGGCATAGTGAGCTTTCAATGGCATTGGCATTCGCCTTCAGGAGGTACAGTAGGAACTAATACATTTTACACAGCTTCTACCACTTTTGATGTTAGGGAGGCGGTAAAAGCCGGCACTCAACAAAACAAGGATATTTTAAGGGATATTGATGCAATAGCAACAGAACTTAAAAAATTGCGAGATGCAAACGTACCTGTTGTTTGGAGGCCATTGCATGAAGCAGGAGGAGGATGGTTTTGGTGGGGCGCCAAGGGCTCGGCAACATGTAAAGCATTGTATGATATTCTTTATGACCGAATTACCAATTACCACGGCATTCATAATTTAATCTGGGCCTGGTCCTCGCCTGAGGCAGACTGGTATCCGGGTAATTCGAAAGTAGATTTATTAGGCTATGATTCCTACCCGGGAGACTTCAACTATACAACTCAAAAATCTATGTTCGATAAGTTGTATACGATAGTAAATGGTGAAAAACTGATTGCCATGACAGAAAATGGCCCAATACCAGATATTCAAATGTGTTTTGATATGGATGCTCCCTGGTTGTACTTTATGTCCTGGGGAAACTTGGTAAGTGCCCAAAATTCTGCACAGCACATCAAAGACGTTTTTGCGAATGCATCAGTGCTTTCTATAGAAAATCCTGGAAGTAACTGTGTTATAACGGCATTAGTTGAAGATAATCAGATTAAGACTTCGGAATTTAATGTAATACAATGTTCACCAAATCCTTTTACTGATAAACTTAAGCTTACTGGCGAAGGTGAATTTGATTATACGATTATGGATTTGCAAGGCAATATCTTGGAAGAAGGCCAGGGCAAGTCCAGTAAAGAAGTAGGGAGCGGTCTAACATCAGGCTTGTATCTGGTAAAATTAACTTCTAAAGGAACTTCCCAAATTTTCAAAGTAGGAAAACAATAATTGTCACCAAGATGAATTTAAATATAAGAGTATCAATTTGCTGTTTTATAGCGGCAATGCTTTTTACTCAATTAGTCTATTCCATCACTTCTAATCCTTTACTTTCAAGAGGAAAGCAAGTATGTACTTCAAAAGGGAATGCTACTTATTTAACAGATAATAAATATGGTGGAACCTCTTTTACAATCAGCAACAACTCATGGGTCGCAGTTAATGTGGGAACGGGACCTTCAAAAGTTTTCTTTAACTGGAACAGCCTTGCTTACACCTGGTCAGATGTAATTGCTTCTGCCGGAAGCTGCAAAAGCAACATGGGCGTTCCTGTTGATTATACTATTCAAAAATCAGCCAACTCTACAAATGGTGCGGATGGACTATGGACAACCGTTCTTACTATTTTAGGAAGCAATGTAACAGCTCGCGGTCACGTTGTTGATTTTTCCGGGGCATCCTGGATCAAAATAAACATATCCAACGGAAGTGGAAATCTAGATGAAGTTGAAGTTTTTGATCTTTCTTCCAATGGAAATGACATGTGGTTTTTCCCTGGAACCAGTATCACCGCCAATACTTACAAAGGAACACCTCCAGCTCAAAATTATGCAGATTTAATTACCCAAACCTATCCAGGCTACAATCCTGTAATGATTAGAGGTGGTATTCCATGTATAAGCAGCAGCAATTTGGCGACAGACCTGTCAAAATACCTGAGCAATGCAGGCAATGCAAAGTATTGGGCGATTGAAATGGGCACCAACGATGCCTGGGGTGGCGGTAACGGGAACGTTAATAACTTTAAGAATAATCTTCAAACTGTAATTACAGCTTGTAAAAATGCTGGCATACAGCCCATATTGGCAAGAATGATCGGAACAAACCAAACGGTCGCCAAATGGCAGGTCCATCCGGATTTTCTTAAAGCTATTGACGATCTTACAACAAAGAACAATTTAATTGTTGGCCCTGACTTTTTCACCTGGTTTTCAACTCATCCAAATGATCTCACCAGCGATGGAGTACATCCTAATGCTGAAGGGGCAGCAGGCATACAGCGGATGTGGGCCGAAAAAATGAAACCTCTATATGCAAGCACTGTCACGGGATTGGAAGAAGAAAATGAAATAGAAACCCTCAATTTTTCACCTAATCCTTTTCTCCGGGAAATTACACTTAAAGCAAATGGAATTATTGAATATGAAGTATATGACCTTTATGGAAATGAGTTTGAAAAAGGAAAGGGCAGCCAGTCTGTTTTGGTTGGAGAGAAGCTTGCTTCAGGTTCTTATATAATCAAAGCAAAATTAAAAGGAGAAAGTCAGGTTTTAAGGGTTTGTAAAAAATAGGTGTTGATCTCCGTATTTTTATTTTGGCCACATTTACCACCCCGGCCTGCGACCACCCCTCCTTGAAAAGGAGGGAAGTTGTGGGGTGCGACATTTTTAATTATTCTCAAAATCTTAAATTATTAGTGTTTCTCTGCCCAAATTCAAAAATGATTTGAGTTCTCAAACTCCCCTCCTGCGAAGGAGGGGTGCCCACAGGGCGGGGTGGTTGATGGGAGTTCTAATGCGCCACCTTCTATAAATCAATTATAAAAAGGTTTAAATGAACAGTGTTCTAATTCTTTATAGTATTTTAAAAAGCTAATACAAGAAGACTAATCTAGTTGGGCAGCACCACCCTATCTGCGACCACCCTCCTTGAAAAGGAGGGAATTGCGGGAGGCGGCATTTTGACCTGTTCTCAAAACTTTTAGTATTGTCAACTATTTCTGCCGACCAACCCTATTAGGATTTCAATTAAACATAGTAACTTTCAGATTTTATTCTTTATTCTAAACTCCTGTCAAGTCAATTTGAAACGTTTTTAACCCATTAAAACGTGTCAAATGAAACAATTTGAAAGCTGTGAAATAGTTTACAAACTTATTGTGCAATTAGAGAAAAAAGGAATTTCCCTAACAAAAGAAAATGTGTTCAAAGAATATGAATTTGTGTTGTGGTATTACTACAGGATGAAATGTAAAAACCTCAAAAGATCAATTCTAGAGAAACACCTAAACAGAAAAGGGATACCTGTTACAAAAGAAAACCTTCAGAAAGAGTTGAAGTTGCGGTTGCGCGAATATGAGATATTTGTCCTTAAAACAGTTTTAAAAGCAGGTGCTGAAGCTGTTCAGGTATTAAAAGACTTGAAAGAAAAAGAAAAAGGAGAAAATTGGTTAAAGTTATTAGTTTGTATGGTAAAAGGGGTTAGTTTGTAGTATAACCATCAACAATTGAAAAACCAGAATTCAATTTAAATTAGGCAATATCCCTTGTCATGTCTAAGCAGGACATTGAGTATAGCCACCGAAACCTTAACTTTCTCCTTAACTATCATTACACCAATAACTTAAACCCGAACATAATCTGATGTTTATTAGAAAAAATTTCTAATTTTAAAATTCAACTATCCTGATTACATGAAAAAAGCAACTCTGATCATCTTAACAATCTCAGCATTTCTATTTAACTCATGTAAAAAAAGTAAAGATCCGCAACCTGAAATTACAAATCCTGTTCCAGCTCAAACTTCCCCGGCCCAGGTAAAATCACAACCTCTCAGATATTTGGTAAGCACAGCTGAAGGAAAACTTTTGGGAGGGTATATGTATAAATATGACTCCAAAGGCAGGGTTATTAGCCTTGAGAGCCTTGATTCAACCGGAAATATTAATTCCAAATACAATACAAAATATGAATATAACAGTGATGGCACTCTATCTAAAGTAAACGATATCAATCAGTCTGGTTCTGACAATTACATATTCGAATACAACTCAGGTTTGGTAAGTAAAATAATTAAGACTACTGGTTCCAATACTATTACTTACAAATACTATTATACCGGAGGTAATCTTAACATCATATCCAGCATTGAGAGCATTGGGAGTATGAAGTATAGAGACAGTATATCTTTTGAAAACTATAACGCAGCTGGCAGACCAGCCCTGAGCAAACATTTCTTTACCACTTATGTGATGACCTCATATTACACTTACGATAACAATTCAAATCTTACCTCAACACAAACCTCTGATGACCTTCATAATAATATCAAAAGTCTGAAATTTGAATATTCTTATACAGGTGATGTGCTACCGGAAGCCTTTTCAATGCTATCATATTTTGGAATAGAAACTGATCCTAATCTGAGCTCAAAAAATAAGGACACAAATTTTATTTCTCAAACTAAATTCTATGGTAATTGTATCAGAGAACTTTCAACTCTTATATATGAAACCAATACATCCTTAATAAAAAAAGATGGCTCGGGAAGAATTATTTCATTCAAAAGTCAAACTATATCCCATAAAGTTACTTGCAGCCCCCAAGACGGTGACAGTGGCTACATATACACTTTTGAATACTAAGAGGTATAAGTCCAAGCTGGTCTTTATTTAGTCATTCACCTCTGAAGTTCTCATGAGCTGGTCCGTGTTTCCAAGGGCATTGTTTGAGTATGCGCAGGAATAAGCATAGTTCATTAACAGCTGAGAACTCTTTGCACTAGCAGGGTCCAAACCGGGCAAAAGTTTTAAAAATTAAAAAAAAGAGGCAATACCATCTCGAGTATTGCCTCCCTCAAAAAATTAGTTTTTAGTCACCTTAAAGACTTTGCCTCCGGATGCTGACTTTATCTTTACAATATACATTCCGGATTTCAATGTGCTGCCAGCGTAATATACATTTTGTCCATGACCTTGTTCCATTTCCACCCCTTTCAGATCGTACATAATATAATCGAATTCTTCTGAGGCTCTCAGGTACAGGTCTTCTGTGAAAGGATTTGGAGAAAGGACTAATCCGGATTGCTCAAGGAACGAATTTTCATCGTTTATACCAGTTATGGTGCCATTCCCAACCAAAACGATATTTGGAGTAGGTGCTTTATCAACACCTGCACCAAGGAAGAAACCCAAGTGTGGCGGCTGGTTATAGGACGATTGCTGTGAGGAAACTAAATTTCTGTAAACAGGATCATGCATCAGCGTATACAACTTGTACTGTGTAGAAATAGTGGTCGTGTGAATGTATAATTTGGAAGCGCCATCGTGCAGAATAACTTCCTCTCTCCAATCACCAAACAGGTCGGCACTGATGTTTGGAGTTGACTTTGTGCCGTTGCAAGCCTGTCCTGTAAGCGTCAAAAGCCTGGTAGTTCCGTTCCCGTTCCATTTATCTAATTTGTTCCCGTCAAGCAACTCATCCTGTAAGTCCCCATCCCAATATGCCCTGAAATTCATGGATGGTTTTGCAGTTGATATGGATGTTCCGGTGCTTGTAAAAGTGTTAGCAACAGTAGCCGACCATACCTCACTGCCCGGTTGACTGGCATCGATGTCACCTGTCATTCCTCGACCATCATCATGTCCGCCACCAGCTCTCCAAAGCACATGTCCATCACTTGCTCTGATCATATAATGATCAGGCTGACTGCCTGTTTCCTCATTTACTTCCCAAACTTCCAGGCCAGGGCTGCTGATATCAAAATCACCCACATGGTTTGCATCTCCATGCCCAAATCCTGTTGTCCACTTTAATGTTCCATCATGGTCAATACAGGCCGCTCCAGTTAATATTTCATCAAAACCGTCGTTGTCAACATCAGCACACATAGTATTGTGGTTACCCTGACCGTAGGCTTTACTGCTTGCCGGATTATTAGAATCAAATAACCATTTGGTTATGAGTTTCTTTCCATCCCAGTCCAGTGCCATCATCGTCATTCTCGTATAATATCCTCTCTGAAAAACCATACTTGGTTTTACCCCATCCAAATAGGCATTTGTTGCATTGTAACGGTCCAGCCTGTTGCCATAAGTATCTCCCCAACTTCCTACATTGCCTCTTGCAGGTACATAAGGAATGGTTGCCATTTCCGCACCCGTTTGTCCATTGAATATGGTAAGATGCTCCGGTCCGGACAATACATACCCATCGCTGTTTCTATAATCGGCGCCGTCATCATCAGTTGCTGCAGGCCCCTTGCTTAAGTATTTTCCGGTGCCATCTTTGGTATTTGGCGCAGTCTTGCAGGCAAGTTCTGCTTTTCCATCTGAATCATAATCACCTACTAAAACCTGTACGTAATGAGCACCAGACCTGATGTTCTTACCTAAATCGATCATCCACATGGGAGTTCCGTCCAACTGATAGGCCCCAAGAAAGGTGTTGTCAGTAACCCCAGACTGGGAATTGTCTTTTGCATTTGCAGGATACCATTTAACGATCAGGTCATACTGCCCGTCCCCATCCAGGTCGCCCACCATAATGTCATTGGGGGCATGATTAGCGCTTGGGCGGTTTGGCAGGTTGACTGTCTTAATTTGAGATGCCCACACCGTTGCTGCATCAGCCTGGGTTTGTTCTGCTCCATTTATAATGGCCTTTACAGTATAAGCAGAAGTAGCCGCGCCGGCAGCATCTGTGATATTGGTTGCACCGGTAATGGGAGAAGCGTTCACTTTGGTCCCATTTCTGTAAATATTAAAGGCGACATTTTTAGGATCTGTACCAAACACCCGCCAACTGAGAAATACCCCATTGCTGGTTTTCACTGCAACTAAACCACGGTCAAGTCTTTCCATTCTCCGCTGAGCCTGGATGGTTAAAACCGGAAACCAAAGTAAAACAAGTACAATGTACTTTGTGATTAGTGAGAGTTTTTTCATTTTCGATTCGTTATAGACACTATTATAATTTGTGATATAGAGACTCTATTACCTGCACGGAATCTTTTCGTAACGGATTTTAAATAAAAAAATTTTGGTTTGTCTGGAAGCCAAAATTATGCTTAAGGATCTGATCGAAGACTAAAATGTTCTGTTGTTCAGAAAGAATGGCAGGCTGACGAGGAGATTTGGAAATGGCGGCTTGGGTAAAAATTGTTCCGCAAATTCCTGAACTCGGCAGCAACCACCCCGCCCTGTGGGCACCCCTCCTTGGCAGGTGGGGAGTTTAGAACCCAGTTCTTTATAGCATTTTGGTAGAAAAGTCAAACTATGTATGAGATTTTAAGGGCAGGTAAAAATGTCACATTCCGCAATTCCCCTCCTTTTTTCAAGGAGGGGTGGCTGAAAGCCGGGGTGGTTAATTCCTTTTTTCAAGGAGGGGTGGTCGCAGACCGGGGTGGTTGATGGGAGTTCTAATGCCGAATCCAGTAATTAGTAATTACAGACTTACAAAAGATGACTATTTGTGGGATAGGCTTAAGTCCTAGTCTTGTGACAAATAAGCATCTAAACTTTCAATTTCATTCTTGAGAGAATCGCTTTCGTATAAATCAAGACATTCGGCTGTTCCTAATGATTTACCAGTGTAGCTTTTATAAGTTGGTTTATGACTTTTTACGAAGGAATCAATTTTTAAAAAGGCTTCAGGATCGTAGGATGATTTTTCGAAATAAATACCTTTGCTGTAATCCTCCTTCTGACAAGTATTAACTAATTCCATACAAGTACAAAAAGAATGTTTTCTTAAAAATTCCCTGTTTTTAATTAATGCTAATGTATCTTTTTGAACATAATTTTTACTCCGTTCTTCACATGAAGAAAGAAAATAAAATAGAACCAGAACTGAAATTAGGACAGTTCTTTTTATGATTAAGCAACTATCCATAAATGTACTTTTGAAGCATTTTTAAAGTAAAAATCTTTATCATGTTCTCCACCTAGCGTATTTGTTCCGTCAAATAAAGTAAAATGTCCACTGGCATCAGTCCAAATATCTATTTCGAAGCAGATTATTCCTTTCTTATTATTAAAATTATTTTTATCCCTGGAAATAAGATAAGCTGCACCATATCTCGTTTCAATAAAAAGTTTTAAATCTTTTACTCTATAAAAATATCAATTTTTATCCTGCCCAGATATTGTTTTATCTATTCCAAAAGGAATTTTAATACCACTGTATGTCAAAGCCCTGCTAACCCTTATCGTACATGAATTTCCAAATCCTATTGGATTGCGTTTATGATTTTCATAAACCTTTCCACCAATCAATTTCCAGGCATCCTGGTTGTATCTCAAATAATGACTGCTTAAAACGTTCCACTGTATATTGATCATACTAAAAAATCATTAACAAAGATAGAATTTGTTAGTAACATTTTAAAATCCTTACATATTAACATTTGGGCGGATTTCTTACTGGGTTCTAAAAACTCTTATGCTGGCGCAAGCGTCTCGCTTGTGTTAAATTTTCAACAAGCGTCCCCCATCTATTCCAAGTTTGTCTACCCTTCCCTGTTTCAAGTTTAGCGATAGCGTAACTTGGAACCATCATTATTTTCAGTTTTCAACTGACGTTAAATATAAAGTATATCGATCAAACCTTTGTTTTCAGTTTGATAATCTCTTGCGCTGCTGTATAAATACTCCTAGGCATTTTCTACAAACCCTGCTTCGACCGGATTTTCATGGATATAATCTAACTTTTGTTCAGTCATCTCAGAATTAAGCAAATCTATTGGTTTATTATGTTGAAGCCAGAACTGATAATGTTCATTATTTGGATTATGCTTTCCTGCTCTTTCAAACATCCATATCATCCATTCCCTTCTGCTTTCACCAGGATAGTCTTTTATGGCCTTTAGTAAAGTTTTGGAAGTGTGCCTCTTCATATCCCTTACTATATCTTCCATTTTATCTCCACTGGTTCCGATAATCAAATGCACATGACTGGTCATGATGCACCAGGCATACAATTCTAATCCTTTGTTTTCGATACAATGCTTTAGACTTTCTACTTCTATGTCTTTATGTTCTTTTCGGATAAATACTTCTATCCAATTAACAGTAGAATAAAAATAAAATAGAGTTTTTTCTGATTTCTGAATTTATGGACTCTGCTCATATGATAAGCTTAGCCCGACTATAAAAGGTATTTTTAATACGTTAAGCTGGAAGCTTAATACAACGGTTCCATTTACGCTATCGCTAAACTTGAAACAGGAAGCAGTTTAGTAAATTGGAACAGTGAGGGAAGACCCACAACCGACTCCTATTCACCATAATTTTGAACTGTTGCAATTAATCCCAACAGATCTTTTTTATGTACTGGTAGTAACATAAAATCCTTTTCAATTATTGCATTTAATAGTGTAAGGAAGTTGTCTTTGTTGTTAAATTTAGTTATTTCTATCAATAAGGGAAATCCTATTTTGACTCTAATTGACTCTAATGATGTTTGTAAGTATAATTGCTTGAAAAATTGTGAACATATTGAAGCTTTAATTTGCACACTGCATTTATCATTAGCTAAAATTTGAAAAGCATACTGAACAGCATTACTTACCTTAAATTGGCTATCATCTACTATTTGATACAAAACTTGCGCACTTAACGGAATTCCTCTGTAGTAAAATAAGAACAACATAGAAATTGCTTTAGTATATTCCGGCATAGTAATGGAATGAGATCTCCTTCCAAATTCGTATATTGTGTAGGAATTAGTACCATAAATACCATATTCTGATAATGCATGAGAACGAAAACGTTCATCATCGCTTATTAGAAGTGCATCATTGTCAATAGATGCATATATTGTATCTAAAAATGACTTACCCATTAATTTCTCTCTATCTTGTTTCTGAACTAAGTTAACCCTTAGATCATGACTGCTTGGTAAAATGGCAGTATGCTTAACAATCCATCCCTTTAGATTTGCATAAAATTCAATTGTTGCTTTTTGCTGTTCTTCAGAACGCACTTCTTTAACATATTCGCCATTTACTTTTCCTATAGAAAAAGATTGACCTTTGCTTGCCGAAAACTCTAAATCCTTTAATAAATCATTTATTTCATTTAAAGTAGTTTGACATACATATTTCTTGTTATTCAATCTCTCCAAATATTCCAATGTTCCAGAATGATGAAATGTTAGTAATGAAGTGATATCTAATAAAATATCTTTTCCAGATTGAATTAATCCAATTCCAGCTTGAAATTCATTAAGTAAACCTCCTGAGATAATTCCAAGTTCTCGATCACTAACTAGTTTGTGCCAAATCTTTATAGGATTGGTCCCTTTAAGCTTCGAATAAACACCAATTGTTAGTGAACCAGCTTTATATAATTTGTTTAATTCATTATCGTATGTTTCATCTTGGTCTAATGCTTCAAAAATTGGTTTTAAACTAGCCTTTATATCATACTCGGACTCTCCTGTTTGTTTTAGTTTAAAAGATTTAAACCCTTCTATCTCCAGATAATCGCTTTCAAGCAATCGCACACTTTCAGTAAAAGCACTTTGATACTTACTTACAATAGATACTATCTGCAAATTAGTTGCAAATCCGAGCTTACGTTCCAATTCAATGATATCTCCCTGAGTTCTCCCCAATAATTTTTTAGACAATGCGTCGTTAACATCTATTTCATGTCTCTCAGGTCTAACATTTCTACTATTGAGGATTGTTTTTTGTATCTCATTGTTTGTTTCTATATCCCGCAATAACACAGTTGCATCTATTTCAACTTGTGGCAGATTTATATATGCTTCCATTGTTTTATTGTCAATAGAAACTACAAGGTAGAAATACAATAGATGGACTCTTCCTGTGCTGTAATTTTCTCTACGAGTTTCATAAGCTATTTCTAAAGCATTAAGTGGTTCGTCAATCTCAAGATATAGCTTTGCTATATCAAATCTTGCCTCCATTGTTAATGCATCGAAAGACTCTATCCCATAAAGTGTGCTTCTAAGGTTCTCAATATCATTTAAGAGATGATATATCTGTGACAATCTGAATAGAATAACTGTGTTCTTAGGATCTGAAGACAAATAGTCTGAACATACATCTTTTGCTCTTTTGTAATCACTTATTTGACAATAAATAGTGGCCTCAAAATCAATTAAATAATCGCTAAAAATCCTTTGTTCTTTAAGATTGCTAATTAAATTAATTGCTTTTCCATATTCTTTCGCATGAAAATAGGCAAGAAGTAAACTAGATGTATTTGATGAAAGGGCATTCCTGTTGGTAATTCTTTCTAATAAGGATATGGCTTCTTTGTATTTGCCTTCTTTATTATAAATAGCAGCTAAATTATTGATGTCGAGGCTAGATGATGTATCAGTAATTTGGGTAGAAGCTTCTGTAAGGTAAAAATCTAAATTTTGTTTATCATTAAGTTTCCTATATATCCATGATAAGGAAACAAGAAATGGCAATCTATCGGTTTCCTCTTTTAGAAAGCTTTTTGCCAAGTCAATTGCATCATTATTCTGTTCATTGTAAAACAAAGAATTGATCATCAATAATCGAGCTGCACGAACCACATCTCCTTTGGTAACTGTAGAAAGGTCAAGTCCTTTTAACCTGGCAATTGCTTCCGAATACTTTCCCCACTCATAGTATGACTCACAGATCGATAATTCGATTTCTAAGTCACTGGGAGCATATTGTTTTGCCGATTCAAGGACCTCGATAGCTTTCTTATGGTTGCCTATTTCAGCAAATGCTATTCCCAAATGCTTAATACAATAAGGGTCCTTAGGGCTTAATTCAAATGCTTTTTTAATATCATCTAAGGCTCCTTCTCTATCTCCTAGTATCTTTTTCCCAACAGCCCTTTTAATAAACCACCATGACTTTGCGTATAGTAAATCTGTATCTTTTAATTCTTCAAAAACATCATCAAATAGCTTTATTGCCTGTTTGATAATACTAATTCGCTCTGTATCATACTGCTTTGTAATATAGTGGAAAGGATTACTTATGCTTTCCATTAATGTTGATGCTAAAGAGCCTTTAATGTCAACGTGTTTACCTTTGGAATTTTCTAAGGATTTTTTTAGCCATTCGATAGCCTTATCAAAAATATCTAAATCTCTTGCTTTGATTCCGAGAGAATAAGCAATCTCAGCAGAGCTAGATAACCCGATGGGAACACTATTCAGAATTTCTTGAAAATCAACAGATTGGTTTCTGGATATTTTACAAGAGTTTGCTAATATATTAAGAGGATTTTTGCTGATAGTTTTTGCAATAAACTTATCAGCTTCTGCATCTCTAAAAAGAGTGTATGCTAATGCTGTATTTGCAAGAGCGTTTTCATCATCTGGGTTATACTGAAGAGCTTTTATAAATAATGGAGCCGCCTTTTCAGTTTGATTAAGTTCCAAGAAACAATATCCCCTTGCAGATAATACTTTATATTTCACTGTATCATCTGCTAAATCCCATCTTGTATCTTGAAAAGAATTTAAATAATCAAGAGCTTGTTTAGGATTATTTTTACTCCTTAATTGTTTCGGGTATTCTAAATCTTTTAAGTATTCATCTTTTCTACTTAACAGATCACTTGACAAGGAAGCTGTATTGTTAAGTATTTGTTTTGTAACCTGCTGAATAGAATCTACAGCATTTTTACCTTCAATCTCCTTGGGACTTCGGGTCTTGTTAACAACTATATTGAATTCTTGCCTGAAATCCTCAATCTCTTTTTGAAGATCTACGGATTGATTTTTAAGAACTCGTAGTGTTTGATTGGTATGTAAATGACTATCTAAGGTAATCTGAAATGACCAATTATTATTTTCATAAAGTTCTTTTTGAAAAGCTTCTTGTACTTCTCTAATATTAAAAAGTTTTATTATACCTTCATTCTTATTTTGCTCGACAATTAGATTATACAAAGTAGCTATATATATTGAATTGAAATCTTCTTTTAGTTCAACTTTGTAAATTTTTCTAAGTAATTTGTAGGAGTGAAAATCCTTCTCAAGCCTGCTTTTAGTAAGCTTGAACAAAAATCCAGCAGCTTTAATAGCAGGACTTATTGCATGTTTAATTAAAGTTTCCAACATCATATATCAGCTTTTTAAAACAATTTTCACTAAACAAAAATCCTTTCAAACACCCCCACAATCCGAAAACTCAAATCCTCCCCACCCACAACCACAATCTCCTCAAATCCTTCCTCATAAGACAAAGGCTTTAAAATGATGGATTCATGTTTCCAGCCTTCTTCAGTCACGGTTTTTTTGCTGTGATATTCTTTTACTGTGTAGCGGGAACCAGTATCAGGGTCTTGGAGACGGGTAAATTCTACCAATACAATCTTTCCGTTTCTGCTTCCTCCTTCGTCCTGTCTGAACAGGCAGTAGGAGCCGTTGGGGATCTTTTTATTCATGGATTCTCCCACCACTTTGCAGACAAACATTCCTTTTTTTGCGGCTACATTAAATGGAGGTTCTATCCATTCTACCATTTCATGAATCTGCAGGTCACTGAAACTTCCTGCTGCTGCGGAGATGTCAACTAATGGGATGGCATTTACATACGGGATCACTTCATCAAAAGGAATTACTCTGAATGGTTTGGGCTGTTCGTATTCCCGGATGTGTTCTTTCAAATACTCCCGCAATTCGTGATTGCAGGCATAGATAAATGCTCCTCTTATGCCCCGGTACAGAATGGTTTTGTAAATATTGATGACATAGGCTTTTAACTCCTCCGGATCAGAAATTCCGTTTTTGCCGTTCTTGTCAAAATAGAGCTTAGGGTCTATTTCTATTTTGCCAGTTTTTGGGTTGTAATTAATTTCCCGGCCAAAGATGACCCCGGTATAATTGAGGTCGTAGCCTTGGGTGGTATGGATACAGCCAATTTCTTTAAATGCAGTGGGAGAATTGATCCAGTCCTTATCGGTCTGGTTCCACTGGAACTGCAAACCTTCCAGCTCTATGTCTATCGCGCTTTTGTTTTCTTTAGATGCCCAGGGCCAGGAATATCCTGCTACTAAGCGGCATAATCCATATTCAGTTTCCTTCCTATCCAGTTCTTTGTAAAGATCAGGAAGAGAATCAAATACCAGGATTTCGTAATCCTTCGGATCATAAAAGTACTTCCGGGGTCTTTTAACATGCAACAGTTCATCCACAAAGGTGATGTAATCCACTCCGCCCTTTACCCGCATCTGGGATTTGAGCATGAGCATCATGGTTCTATTGTCATCCAGAAGTTCTGAAAAATCCTCTTCGCTTACGTCAGAAGGTTTTACAGATTGGGCAGGGTCATAGAAAAAGATCTGGTTCTTACTGTTTGCCAGGATCCAGTCCAGTTCATTGCCATCGTCTCCTAATCCTAGTTTTTGGTTGTTCTTTTTAAAAGCACCCATCCAGCTGATGTTTTTGTACTGGCGCAGGCGGTGTGCCTCGTCCACAATCAGCAGGTCGTACTTTTCCTTCAGTTTAAAAGTATCGGAAGGATTAAGTACCATGGAAGCTTTCAGTCCCGGTATTTTAGAAAAGACACTTTGCAAAGATTCCCTGAGGGAAGTCATGGCTACTACCAGCCCGATCTTTGCGTTGGGATATTTCTTCTGGAATTGTTTGATGTAAAGCACTTCACGCAATTCCTCGTCATTGTATTCCTTATAACCAGATTCTGAAACATCAGAAGACAAAAGTTTAATCAGATATGTCGCCAGGATGGTCTTGCCTGTACCCGCACTGCCTCTTACAAAAATCTGATTGGCTTCTTTAAAGCATAATCCTTCCAGGATCTCCAAGACTGAATTGTACTGATCTTCATTTAAAGATTTATAAGGAGAGTATTTGAAAAGCTCTGAGTTCTCAATTTCAGTCAGGGACTTTGAAACGATTTTCTTCTGAACCAGCTTGTTCCAGATTTCTTTAAATAGGTCCTTGTACAAATCCTGCTGATAATACTGGTGATTGATCAGTCCGAAGTTTCCATTCAGCAGTTTGTAAGTACCTTCAGAAGTAATGTATTGAATGAGGTTGGATTCTATATCCAGCGTAGCGGACTTGTTGAACTTGTCACTTCCGATGATGGAGATCTTGTTCAGTTTGGTGGTTTTGTCAGGATTGGCAAGATGGTTTTTAATCCTGCTTCCTGCGTTGGTGGATTCGCCCACATAGGCCAGCTTCTCCTTGTCATTTTGTATGAAATAGACCAAAGGCCACTGGTTCTTCACCCAGACATTCTGCTCAATGTTTGGTAAAGCTTCTTTGCTAAAATCATAGGGTTCGGATACTTCTACTGAAATATCAAAGGATACTTTCATAACTCATTGTATTTATCCGCCTTCCCTTTTGCCTTCTCCACCGGATATTTCAATGCGTTTTCTTTGATCTTGTCAAGCATTACCTGTTTAATGTCCAGCCCTAATTTACTGGCCAGTAAAAATGAAAAAGCCAGCACATCGGCCAGCTCTTTTTTAATCTTTTCTATGTCTGCGTCTTCGGCTTTTTTCCAGAGAAATAATTCCAGCAATTCTCCTGCTTCTATGCTGATAGCCAGTGCTAAGTCCTTGGGATTGTGGAACTGGTCCCAGTCCCGGTCCTCGTTAAACTTTTGAAGTACTTTGGTTATTTCTTCGATGTCGGTCATCAAAAAAGTGGAGTTTTACAATTGTAATTCTTTTTGTTTGTAATAGCAATTAGCTAGTTAGATGAAGTAAGATAATTGTGCGAATTGCAGGATGCTGGAGTCCGCAACAACCACCCCGCCCTGCGGGCACCCCTCCTTCGCAGGAGGGGAGTTTTAGAACCCAATTCATTTTGGCATTTAGGAAGAAACTGTTATCTATTTGCGAGATTTTGAGGACAGTTAAAAATGTCTAATTCCGCAATTCCCCTCCTTTTCAAGGAGGGGTGGTCGCAGACCGGGGTGGTTAATACTGCAAGCTGGGTTATATTTTAAAATTCCGTTTTATCTCTTCCAGAACATGGTCCAAAAACTTAAATACAGTTTCATTTTCAAACCTGATCACCTTTATTCCTATACTATTTAATACTTCTGTTCTTTCTTCATCATAAGCCATTCCTTCTTCCGTAAAATGCCCTGCGCCATCCAACTCAATTGCTAATTTCTCAGAAGGGCAATAAAAGTCTATAATGTAATTGCCAACGCTGTGCTGTCGCCTGAACTTACGGCCTTCCAATTGATTGTTCTTCAAAAGGGTCCATAGTTTGGCTTCAGCTGGCGTAAGTGTTTTTCTTAGTTGTAATCTTTTGTCTTTTAGTTTGGGAAGGTTATTAAGTTTCATTTTTGGAATATTGGACTTAATACAAATGTATGAATTAAGGCATCAACCACCCCGCCCTGCGGGCACCCCTCCTTGGCAGGAGGGGAGTTTTAGAACCCAATTCATAATTCTATTTTGGAAGAAACTGTCAACTATTTGTGAGATTTCGGGGACAGGGAAAAATGTCTAATTCCGCAACTCCCCTCCTTTTTTCAAGGAGGGGTGGTCGCAGACCGGGGTGGTTATCTCCTTTTCAAGGAGGGGTGGTCGCAGACCGGGGTGGTTATTTTCTCCTTTTCAAGAGGGGTGGCTGAAAGCTGGGGTGGTTATTATCTTTTCAAGGATAGGAAGTTTTAAGAACCCAATTTCTTATGGCAAATAGTAAAAGATATTTCTTCAATTCCGTTACATTTTCAAAAAATATAAGTATTAGTTAAGATTAATTAATTCCTGGACAACAATAAGTTATGAAACAATACTTACTGCTGAGTTTAACACTGACTATCTCCATGGCTGCATTTTCCCAAACAGTTCCCTGGCTAAGCAAAGAAACACTTACTGGGGCGCATGACCCTACTGTTATCAAAGACGAAAGAGGTATTTACACACTCATGACTACAAATAATATGTTGCAATTGCGCCAATCTGATAATATGTTGAACTGGAAGATTGTTGGAAATGTGCTACCCAAAGTCCCTTCCTATATGAACAATGTTGGGAATCTCTGGGCCCCGCAAATGTATTTCAGAAATGGCAGGTACTGGGTTTATTATTGTGGTTCTACATTCGGCACAAACAATTCCTGGATAGGGGTTGCCTCCAGTGCTACCTTGAATACGGCAGCATCCAATTACGGATGGACTGACCATGGGGAAGTAATCCACAGCACTACTGCCAATAATTACAATTGCATAGATCCTGAATTAATCGTGGATTTTAACAACAAGGTTTGGATGGCTTTTGGTTCTTTCTGGTCTGGTATAAAAATGATTGCCATAGATCCTGCGACTGGACAACAGCTATCCTCTGATAAAACAGTTTACTCGATTGCCTCCAGAGGAGGGGGTGCTCTTGAAGGACCCTCAATGTCTAAAAACAATGGATACTACTACCTGTATACAGCATGGGACAAATGCTGTGATGGGGTGAACAGTACCTATCGTACTATGATGGGAAGGTCTCAAAATATTACAGGTCCTTATCTAGACAAAACCAGCAAAGACTTAAATAGCAGTGGCGGTACTCAAATGCTGGCACGTTATGGACGATATATTGGACCAGGAGGTGGATCACCTTTTACGGATGGCAGAAGGACCTATTTTGCAAATCATTATTATAACGGAAATCAAAATGGTGCTGCCAATTTACAAATAAGAGAAATCGTATATGACAATGCTAACTGGCCAAGTATTACTCAACAATTTCTGGGAAGAAGACAATCATTTGAAGCAGAACATGCCCAAATAACCAATGCAGATATCTTGACGACTAATGCAGCTTCCAATTCCGAATACATTGGAAATATTGATGCAACAGACAGTCGTGTAGTATTTCATATCAACGCCCTGCAAGGTGGAGAATATTCAGTAAGGATTCGTTTCTCAAGTCCCAATGGCGCGTCCTCTCATTTTTTAAAAGTAAACAGTGGTGCCGAAACCGAAATATTATATCCAGCGTCACCTGCCACGGTGGACTTTCCTGAAAGCCGCTTGATATTAAAAACAATTGCCCTAACAGAAGGCTATAATGTGTTGATCTTTAGAAAAGGAAATGGAACTGCGCTGTTGGATAGAATAGACCTGGTTAGAAGTGCTAAAAACCCAATTGAAGGCGGCAGTTTTGATGACAGCAAAGTAGTGGATTATGTTGCAGCAGGAAACAATGGGACATTTGCTACAGGTGATTGGGCGCAATTTGAAAATATTGACTTTGGTCAGGGAGGTAATACAAGAGCCTTGATTTCTTTTTCCGGAAGTTGCAATGGACAGATCAAACTTGCCATTGATGGCGCTAATGGTACTATTTCTACAACTAATGCTGTAAATGTCAGCACTGCTACACAGGACCATTCAGTCATAATGCCTGCTGCCATTGCTAATCTTAACGGGGTTCATGATCTATTCATGACTTACACAGGTACCGGAGGGTGTGCATTAGATAATCTTAAATTTACCACTATTACTGGCTTAGAAGAAGATCAATTGAGCTCCCAGATTTCTGTTTATCCTAATCCTTTTACCAATTCATTTGAGATTCTAACAGACACAGAAGTGAATTATGAGGTTTTAGACCTTCAAGGCAAACTAATAGCAAAAGACGTTTGCTATGGACTTAGCGTTATTACGATTGTCCAGGAAAAAGGTACCTATTTTGTTAGGTTAACAAAAAATGGACACCAGCCGATTGTCAAAAAAATTATCAAGAACTAATTCTTACGTTTCATAAATAACTAATACTGAAATGAAAAACTCTTTCCAAACGGAAGTGGCATGCACTTTCACGGCTTTATTGTTAGGCTTATCTGCAATTGCGCAAAACCCTATCATACGAACCAAGTTTACTGCAGACCCATGTGCATTGGTGGTAGACAATACCGTTTATGTCTACACTGGTCATGACGAAGCATCCACAACTGCAACAGATTATGTGATGAACAATTGGCATGTCGCTTCTTCTAAAGACATGGTCAATTGGACCGACCACGGACAACGTCTGTCTTTGTCTAATTTCAGCTGGGCAAATGCTGCTGCCTTTGCTTCTCATGTAGTTCCCAGGAATGGAAAATACTATTGGTATACCTGCGTTCTTCAAAAGCCTCAATTAGGATATGGCCCATATTTTGGAATTGGAGTGGCGGTAGCTGACAATCCATTAGGTCCTTTTATAGATGCTTTGGGAAAGCCTTTGATAAAAGACAATCAAACTCCTGATCTTCAATTTGATATTGATCCATGCGTTTTTATCGATGATGATGGCCAAGCCTATATGTATTGGGGAAATGCAACAAGTAATGGACCATTGAAAATGGTGAAGCTCAAAGCCAATATGACTGAAATTGATGGAGCTATTACAACTGTTAACGTCCCTGCTTTTACAGAAGCACCTTATCTGCACAAAAGAAATAATATGTATTATTTGTCTTATGCTTCAGGCTGGCCGGAAACCATTGCCTATGCTACCAGCAATTCTCCTTTAGGACCATGGACATCAAGAGGTACTTTAAATGGAAGGGTGAGTTCTGAAACAAACCACCAATCGATCATCGATTTTAAAGGACAGTGGTATTTTGTATATCACAATGCTGGATTGCCAACTGGCGGAAATTTTAGGAGGTCTGTTTGTATCGATTATCTGTATTATAACACCGATGGAACCATTAAGAAGATTGTACAGACTACAGCAGGCGTTAAACCTGTAGTAACAGGAATAGAAGAATCCAGTGAAACCGATGAAAGTCCTTTTTCATTTAGCTCTTTGTCATCAGAGGCTATTCTTGACTATGAAACCTACGATTTTCTTGGAAGGAAAATCACAGAAGGTATGGGCACAAAACAAAAAATAATGTCTGAAATGGTGCAAGGAACAGGTTATGTTTTAAGAATCAAAAATGGCAATAGATCTGGAATATTTAAAGTCATAAAATACTAAAGTGCCGAAGCAAGTTTAAGAACTATAATAGTAATTAAAGTGGGTATTTGTCTGATAATAAATTACTTATATTACACGACATGGAAAATCCAATTTATGATATATTTTAATTGAACGTCAAATTCAGAAGGAGATTACCCTCCTGCTGAATTTCTTTTTAGAAAAGAATACCTTAAACAATATCTTGTGAACGGGAAGCTTATCTTCCCGTTTTTGCTTGGTCAATTTTTAAATTAGAAGTGCCAATTTTTTTCTTTAAGATTTGCAAATCATCACTTACTTTCCTTTCAACTACTTTAGCATAAATCTAAGTAGTTCTAATGCTATTGTGACCAAGCATTTTGCTCACAGTCTCTATTGGAACTCCATTTGTTAAAGTAATCGTTGTAGCAAAAGTGTGGTGTGCAAGGTGGAAGGTTAAGTTTTTGTCAATCTCACATATGTCACCTATTTCTTTTAGGTAGCTGTTCAATCGTTGGTTTGAAATGCTAGGAAAAATTGTTCCATGTGCTAAACATGCAGGATGATCTTTATATTTCTCAACAAGATCTAAGGCCTTTGGCAAGAAAGGCACTTTTACGCTGGTATCTGTCTTTTCCCTTGAAGTAAATAGCCAATACTCTTTATCAATCCCAATTCGGAGATGGGAGGGGGTAAATTTCATAACGTCGGTATAAGCCAGCCCAGTGTAATAGCTGAAAACAAAAAGATCTTTTACTTGCTGAAGCCTACCAATAGAGAATTCTTTGTGCTTAATAACTTCAAGTTCTTCTTGAGTTAAATAACCTCTTGTGTTTACTTCCTTTGGCCATGCCTTTGCCCACATGCCAGGATTCTATTTCTATATCCATTTTAATAGAAATGTCGACCCTCACTGCATCAACTGTGATTCTGGCATAGATGGGTGCTTTTCCGTTTTTGACTTTGTATCTACGGAGATAAAAAATGATTCCGAAGGTGTTGGTGGTTTTCATCCGTTCTTCAACTTTTTAGGTGCATTTAGTTTCATTTCTTGTGACCTTCCATTTTGGGGTACACAAACAATTGCAATTACTGCTAATTTTTATTAATCAATTAACTAAATCACAATAACTTAAACCTAATTTTTACCCTAAATCCAATTGAAAAAATGGGGCACCAAATAGGGCACATTTTGTTTGAAATTGTATGACTTGTATTAATTGAAGAAAAATAAAAAAGCCTTCAAATCGTAAGATTTGAAGGCTTTTAATGCTAGTTGTGGTTTCATTCGTCGGAGTGGGGGGATTTGAACCCACGACCTCCAGCACCCCATGCTGGCGCAATACCAAGTTACGCTACACCCTTAACTTGTATTTCTGTTATCAGAATTTTAAAAAAGGTGTGAATATAAAAGCGAAAATAGGCTTTTGATAAAAAATTTGAATTTTGATTTCTGGTAATTCAAGACCCTACATAACTACATTCACTACTTTTTAGTGACGAGATTCTATGTTACTACTTAATGGTAACAGATAATTCCAACTAGAAAACCTCAGTTAATTTGATAATTGATAAATCCCTTTCATCACAAACAAGGAGTAACCTAAATCCAAATATTTAAATAAAACGAATCCAAATTTTTCGTACCAGGTAGTACTAGAAATTGGGGATGTTTCAAGGTAAATATCATTATGATCTTTCTTGCTCTTCTCTTTTATAATTCTTTTAGTACATTAAGATGTCTATTCAACTCAAAACCCATAAAAAAATACCCTGCAATACCATGGTACCGTCCAGTAAACCTGTGTAAAAATAGCCCGAACGGTCTTTTTGTGCAAGTGGAAGTAATAATAGAACAATGCTTGAAACAATTAACCGAGAAAGTAATACATAACCACTACCATAATTCTGGAATGAAATAACAAGGTAAACGAAAAGAACAAAACCAGACAAAATCAGGGCATTTTGAACACCCATCACCCTCGGAATCGTTTTGAGATTGTTTGCCTGATCATGGTCCAGGTCCCGGATATCAAATGGAATAGTAATGGCAAAAATGAACAGGAATCTTTCGAACATTAAAAAGTACACTGGCATTCTCTGGTGAATGTAGTCACTAGAATAAATTGGAAGGAGCACCGTAGCAACAGCCCAGTTTATCGAAATAATAAATATTTTCAGGAAGGGTACATTACGGAGCCTTACACCTCTGATCGGGACATAATAAAGCATCGTGCTTA
>JACMRH010000486.1 GCA_014376535.1 Cytophagales bacterium
ATGCTATCACATATTTCACAGACGCCAACGATAGCGATGAACCTGTAAGTTTAAAAGGTCAATCCTGGGAAAGTGTCCAGGAGAATATCAGGGCAGCGGTTAGGGAGTATTTGAGCTAATTTTTGTAACAACTTTGACAAAGTTTAAAACTTTGTCAAAGTTAAACCGGCAAATGTACCCTAAGCTCCCATTTTAAACCAAATAAGAATTATTTTTTAAACATATTTGCAAATAAAACTCTAAAACTATGAACAGATTATTTTTACTTGTTGGAATTGTCTTCAATTCTTTACTAATGTATGGTCAATGTAATATTCCTGATTTTATTATTAAAAAACAGAATGGCATGACGGCTCAATGTTTTTCAACAGGATCAAATCAATATCGGATTGATGTTTGTCCGGCTAATCCTTCTCAATACCAATTAAGTTCCAGTGTAAACAATTCATTGACTGTAACTCCATCTTCTGGTGGAAATTATTCTGTAAGTCCAGGAGGTAGTTATATGTTTCCTCCATTTCCAGCTGGTAACTTTACAATTCAAAATACTGTTACTTTAACAAAGACCATTATATCCTTTGTGACAATCACTCCAGAACCGATTGCCAGCATTGACATATTGGGTCTTAAAAATGATACTTTAATTTATTGTAGAAATCATGGATATTTTGATCCCTTTTTTTTATATATATAATAGGGGCAGTTGTCTAAATGATTACTCTTATCTTCAAAATAGTATAAAGGGCATCAAAATAAATAACATTTTGAAACAAACATTTAACTACCTAAATGGTAATTCATTGATTTTAGATAGTCTCAAAAGTGGGGATAACATTCAATTAATACTTACTGGGCCTGTTCAAAGTAATAATGATCCATGTCCTACGTGTCTTAGTTTTGCAAATAATATCGCAACAAAACCGGTAATTTTAAAAATCCTTGAAAATAATTCATTGCCAACCCCAATATTAACAGGAAGCCCCATTTGTCAGGAGATACTGCAATTGTTACTAGAAGCCAGTCTTTAAAAAAAGTAATATGGGGAGATTTAAACCAGACCGATTCAAGTATATCAAGGAAAATATTGAACCCCGCCCAAGTCTTTCTTCAAAGTACTAATATTTTAGCTAATGGCTGCTACGCAACTTCACCTGATGTAATAATTAGCAGCAAAAACTGCGGATGTAAAATGGTAAGAGGGTATGTTTACGAAGACCTGAACAATAACTATTACTTTGATCCTAAAATTGACCGTGTTTTCCCAAATGTTAAAGTGAATATTTCTAACATTGTTGCTTTTACCAATGCTAGAGGAATCTATGAATTCAAATCTGATACTTTTAAACTTGGAACAACCTATTACCCAACAATTGTTGACCCAGATTATTATTCAAATTATAGATCCGTAAATTTTGATTCTAAGAATTTATATGCTGATGCGCCAATCTCCACTTTCAAACTCCTTTCCTCAGACCTAAACCTCCAGGCCACAAGCGGCCGCAGCCGTCCAGGCTTTACCATTCCTCTTTATTTCAACATCAATAATAGGGGCAAGAAAACCAATGGTGGTGTATTGACTGTTTCACTTGACAATTCTTACACCTATTCTTCAGCCAGCAAAACTCCTAAATCAATCAATGGCAAAACATTGACCTTTGATGTGGACAGCATGGAATCTGGTCGTACGCAAACTATTACGGTTTTTGCAACTTTAAGTACCACTTCGCCATTTGGCAGCACTATAAGTTCTTCAGCAAGCCTTGCCACAACAAAACCTGATGACAATACTGCAAACAATAATTTTACTTTAACTAGCACTGTAGTAGGTTCTTTCGACCCAAATGATATTGAAGTTTCACCAAAAGGCACTGGCCCAAAAGGAATTATAGCCGATACTACTAAGCTGGATTATACCATCCGTTTTCAGAATTTGGGAACCGATACAGCATTTACTGTGGTAGTTAAAAACAAATTACCAAACGGAGTAGACTTTAACCAGTTCAAAATGGTGGGTGCAAGCCACAATTACCAGCTTTCAATGCAGGGAACTGATACCATTGTATGCACTTTCAATAAGATTCTCCTGCCTGATAACAAGAAAAATGAACCTAAAAGCCATGGGTTTATCAGGTACAAAATTAATCAGAAACCTAAAAATGCTTCTGGAACCGAAATCAGAAACGAAGCAAAGGTTTACTTTGATTTTAATGCTCCAGTTGCCACAAATCAGGTATTAAATACTGTGAACCCTATTACCACAGGCTTTGAATTTGCAGATGCACTTTCAGGATTTCAACTCTATCCAAATCCATCTGAAGGAATATTAAACGTAGTTTCCCCTATTGAGGGAAAACTGGTATTGAGCAATATTTTGGGTCAGTCTGTATTCCAGTCACAAATTGGAAAAGAAGAAAAGCTAGACATTTCCGGTTTGGAAAAAGGTCTTTACATGTTCACATTTGAAACCATTGAAGGAAAGAAAAGTGGAAAACTGATAATTCGTTAAAATCTGCTTTTTTAGCTTATCTTAAAATGCCAGGCAGATGTCTGGCATTTTTTGTATTACTTTTTTACAATTTTAAATTCGACTCTCCTGTTCATATACCTGCTTTCATCGGAGGTATTTGGAACAAGTGGTTCACTTTCGCCATATCCTTTGGCCTGCATTCTGTAAAATTCAACTCCTTTACCAAAAAGATAATTTAAAACCTTGGCAGCTCGTTCCTGAGATAGCTTTTTGTTGTCTTCATCTGAGCCAATATCGTCCGTATGGCCCCCTATTTCAATGTAAACAT
>JACMRH010000487.1 GCA_014376535.1 Cytophagales bacterium
ACTGCCTTCTAAGCAGTAGGTCAGTGGTTCGAATCCACTTGGGATCACAAGTAGTTAAAAAGCCCCATCATATGGGGCTTTTTTTATTTTATATTTTTAGGTCGGTTGCATTCTTTAATAAATGAAAACTTTTAATCCAATATTTATTTCTTTGTTACTTCCTGATAACAAAGTGTTTGATAACTTTGTTTAGTGCTCCACTACATAACTTTAAAAATCAATTATTAAATGAAAGAGCCGAAAGATCTTTTCGAAGAACTAATAGATAGGATTTCTGATGGTCTTGTTGCCCTGGACAAAAACTGGTACTACACTTATGTAAATGAAAAGGGAGCTTCTTTTCTCAATGGCCACACTCCGGCGCAATTAATAGGCAAACACATCTGGACGGTTTTTCCTGAAGGATTAAATCAGCCATTCTACAAAAATTATGAGAAAGTAATGAATGATAGGGTTTCAATCACCATAATTGATTATTATGAACCCTGGGATAAATATTTTGAAAACCGCATAAATCCCACCAAAGACGGAGGTATCTCGATTTTGTTTACTGATGTATCGGATCAGAAAAGAGCCGAAAAATCAATGAGGGAATCTGAAATGTACATGAAAATGATTCTGGACAATACAGAAGAATTTTTCGTGATTGTTGATAAAAACTATAAAATAGTTACCTCAAACAGGTCTGTTAGAAATTTTGGTTCCAATGTATTGGAAAGTAGTTTTCAAATCGGAGCAAACGTTATAAACTTAAGTCAGGAAAGCGAAAGATTACAAATGAAGGCTTTGTATGACAACGTATTTAGTGGAAATCACCGAAAAATAAAATTTAAAGCTACTGTCAAGGAGGGTATCCCTACCATCTTAGAATTAAAACTCACCCCTATTATAAATGAATCTGGCCTGTGTGAATACTTTATTGTAAATACAAGAGATGTTACGAAGGAAGAATTAGCATTAGAAGAAATCATAAAGACATCAGAAGAAAGAAAAGAGGCAAAAGAACTTGCAATAAGAGCATTTAAAGAAAAGCAGAAAATAATGGATAGTTCACTTGATGTAATTTGCTCAAGTGATGATGAAGGCAGATTTTTACAAGTTAGTATAGCTTGCACATCTCTTTGGGGATATGAACCCGAAGAATTATTAGGCAAAAGTTACTTTGATCTGGTTTATAACGAAGACTACGAAGTCACAATAAATGCATCAAATGCTATTAAGGCAGGATTAGACACTGCAAATTTTGAAAATCGCTTTGTAAAAAAAGACGGGTCAATTGTTCCAATTGTTTGGTCAGCCCGTTGGGACGACAATGATAAAATAATGTACAGCATTGCCAGAGATGCTTCTGAGAAAAAAAATGCAGAAATGGCACTTTTAATTTCAGAACAGAAATATCGGTCAATCTTTAACCTTAGTCCTTTGCCAGAGTGGATTTACGCTCTCTCATCATTAAAAATTTTAGAAGTAAATGAGGCAGCCATCAGCCATTATGGCTTTAGCAAGTCTGAATTTTTATCCAAAACAATAAAAGAATTTCTTCCTGAAGAAGACTTGGAATTGGGGAAAATATTTAATGAAGTTGTTTCTGAAGGAACAATAAATTTTGGTCATTGGAAGCACCTTAAAGCTAATAACGAAGTTATCCATGTTGAAATATCTGGTCATAAAATAAACTACAACGGAGTTGATTGTATGATGATTATAAACAATGATATAACTGAAAAATTAAAATCAGAAGAAATAATAATACAATCGCGAAACGAAATTCTGGCCTCAAATGAAAGGTTTCAATACGTAAGCCTGGCTACTTCAGACGCTATTTGGGATTGGGACATGAAAACCAATGAACTTTACCTGGCTGAAAATTTTACTAATCTCTTCGGTCATAAAGTAGAAAATACAAAAGAAAATTTATCTACATGGTTCCAATATGTTCATCCAGACGAAAGAGTCCTGGTAGAAAAAAGCATTAATGAGGTTATTATTAGCCAGGACCAGGTTTGGGAATCAGAATATCGGTATATGAAATCTGATAGCAGTTA
>JACMRH010000055.1 GCA_014376535.1 Cytophagales bacterium
CCTATAAAAAGAACAACTACAGTAAAAACAGTACTGTATCCAATATACCACCATTCCATAGTTCCTTGCCCTAAAACTGAATATCTGAATGTTTCTACAATACCTGTCATCGGGTTCATTAAAACATATTTTTTATATTTTTCAGGTAGAACAGAGAGTGGGTAAACTACTGGTGTTGCATACATTAAGAGTTGTACTCCAAAGCTTACAAGGAATTTTAAGTCCCTGTATTTTGTCGTCAGGGAAGAAACAATGATCCCCAAAGCCAATCCCAATAATGCCATCAGTAATATTAAATAGGGCAAAAGGAGAATATACGCATTGATATGAACATCAGAACCTTTTGCAAAAAAGTAAATATAAACAATAGCAAACAGGCCCAATTGAATGAAAAAAGATACTAATCCTGAAATTACATTTGAAATCGGCACGGTAAGCCTGGGGAAATATACTTTACCAAAAATGGCTGCATTTGATACAAAAGTATCTGCAGTTTTATTCAAACAAGAAGCAAAATAATTCCACATCATGATCCCTGACATGTAAAACAATGGCTGAGGAATGCCATCTGTAGGAATTTTTGCAATACCACCAAATATCACCATATAAGTAAATGTGGTTATAACAGGCTGTATCAAAAACCACAATGGTCCAAGTATAGTTTGCTTGTACTGAGAAACAAAATCCCGTTTCACAAACATATAAATCAAGTCCCGATATCGCCAAAGGTCATCCAAGTGTAATTCAAGCCAGTTAGTTTGCGGCTTGATAACCATTGTCCATTCTTCGTTGTTTTCTTTCATTTTTCTAAATAGGCTTCAAATATAGGTAAGCTGAAGATATAAAGTATAAAGTTCCCTTTGGCAGTTTAGAAAATAATAAAAGCTCAAACTTTTTCCACATAAAAAAACTAACTCATAAACTCATTATTATTTAAATATCGATCCTGAATTTTTATGGAAAACTTACAGAAAGAGGAATTAAGATTTTTCTATTTTAATGAGTTCTTAATAAAGCTTTAATTTTTAGTTAATTTCTACAGCATTTTATTAATCGTCATTTGCAATATCGAATTGCTCTGGCAAAATGAAAAACCACTTTAGCTTAATAATTTTAATTTTATTCATAAATCCGAAGGTTTATTCGGCAGAAGTGCCTTTGAAGATGGATATTTTGCAAGTGGAAAACAGGTTCCTTCAGAAAAACCTTTCTCTGCTATCAGCCAAGTACAATATTGATATCGCAAAAGCTTTGGTTCAACAGTCAAAGCTATGGGAGAACCCAACAATATTGATTGAGCAAAATATTTATAACCAATACACTCATAAGGTATTGGACATGAGCAGTGAAGGTCAGTCCGCCCTTCAAATTCAACAAATGATCTTGCTCGCAGGTAAGCGCAACAAAAGAATTCAATTACAGCAAATCTCAACCAAATTCGCTGAATATCAGTTTTTTGATTTGTTCAGAACTCTTAGGTTAGAACTAACTACTAATTTTTATAGTCTGTATTTTACCCAAAAGAAGCTTGATGCATTGATGAAACAAATTGAGCCTTTACGTTCATTGACCAAAGCCTATGAGGAACAACTTTTGAAAGGTAATGTGTCCTTGAGAGAAGTATCCAGGTTAAGGGCTTTATTGTTCAACCTTGAATCTCAAAGGATAAAGCTTAATACTGAAGCTCTTGGCTATAATGCTTCTCTAAAAACTATGTTGGTCATTACCGGAGATACATCGGTAGTAGCGGAATATAACGATACAAATGCAGATTGGATTATTGAAAAAAAACAGGCTGAATTATTAGAGGAAGCAAAAATTAACCGCTACGACCTGCTCGCTTATGAGAATGATATAAATTATCAGCAGGCAAATTACTCTTTACAAAAAGCAAATGCTGTTCCTAATATGACTGTCGGAGGCCTATATGATAGGGCAGGGAGTTATATATACAATTATTACGCTCTCACCCTAGGGTTTTCACTTCCTGTTTTTAACAGAAATCAGCATTCGATTAAAGCTGCAAAAATGCAAATAGCGCAGAGTAAGCTCAACTATCAAAACTTTGCACTTTCTATTGATAATGAGGTTGCCTATGCACACGAAAAAGCTCTTGAAATCCATACGACCGCTTCTGCATATTCTAACAGTATTTTAGAGAGTACAGAACAACTTCAAAAAGCTATGTTTCAAAATTACCAGAAACACAATATTACACTGATGGAGTTTGTAGACTATTATGAGAGTTATACCAATAATACCATCGCCTTTCTTGACCTTAAACTGGAAAGAGAAAAGGCCCTGGAAGAGTTGAATTATGTCGTTGGCAAAAAACTAAGCAAATGAAATCGATTTTAAAATATACTTTCTTGTTTTCAATGGCTCTTTTGGTTTCCTGCAAAGAGAAATTAAAAGAGGAAAAATCTACTGTCAATTGCC
>JACMRH010000488.1 GCA_014376535.1 Cytophagales bacterium
CACAAGTGGTTACTCAATCTTCATTAGGGAGCGGTACTGGTGTAGGCGGAGCTATCGGAGCCTTGTTTGCCACACCTCCTGCCAATGTTCCAACCAATATTAAAAACATGGACGAAAACGGAAACAAAGCCGTTGGATTTTTTTGTACTTCTGCCGTGTACCGGGTAAATACAATTGTTCCCATACCATACCCAAAACCTTAATCATAATTTGAACCTATCCAGCCTGCCACTAGAGAAAACAAATCAGTTTTCAAATCTTTTCTTGGACTACATAAAAGAAGCTCAAGATCTTAAAGCTTTCTATGGCAGGTACCCGTCATTAGAAAATTTCAAAGGTCAGTTGCAGGAAAAGCAATTTGACCCATCTAAAAGAGAGGTCCTTGTATCTTCTTTGAAAGAGCAATACAAGGATTTTCAACTCTCAGCAGTTCAAAACCAAAGTATAGAGCAGCTTCTGCTGCCAGAAACTTTCACCATCACAACCGGCCATCAGCTTAGCTTGGCAACTGGGCCATTATATTTCATTTACAAAATTCTAACAACCATCCGTTTAACGGAAGAATTAACTAAAGCTTTTCCTGAAAACAATTTTGTGCCTGTTTTCTGGATGGCTACCGAAGACCACGACATTGCAGAAATAAATCATTTTTATCTTTTCGGTAAAAAATATGAATGGGAAACTTCCGAGAAAGGTCCCTCTGGAAAAATCTCTACCGCTAACTTGAAGGAACTTTTTGAAAAGGTACCAGATTGTCCTGCCTGGCTTTCAGATGCATATTGCAATTCTAAGTCACTGGTTGAAGCTACAAGGAAGGTTGCTCAGTATTTATTTGGTACTTACGGACTTATAGTTATTGACGGGGATGATAAAAACCTTAAAAAGCAATTCACCACTGTAATTGAAAACGATTTACTGGAAAATAAGTACGCACCAATAGCAAAGCAAACTTCAGAAGAATTGCAAAATGCCGGATACAAAGCCCAGGCTTTTGTGAGAAATGAAAACTTCTTTTATCTGGGAGATCAGACAAGGGAAAGAATTGAAAAACAGGATGGAAATTATAAAGTTCTGAATTCTGATATTTCATTTGATAATGATTCTCTTCAAAATGAAATTGGAGATTTTCCGGAAAGATTTAGTCCAAATGTTATTTTAAGGCCATTATATCAGGAAATGATATTACCTAACCTGGCTTATATTGGCGGCCCTGGAGAGTTAGCTTATTGGCTTCAGTTAAAAGGAATATTTGAATCTGAAAACATTCCATTTCCTATTCTTTTCCCTCGTAAGTTTGCAACCATAATTGGCAAAGCAACTTTAGATAAAGTCAAATCTGCAAATTTGGACTTGGCAGACTTATTTTTACATGAAAAAGATTTCTTTGAATTGCTAATAGAAAAGCTTCAGGTTGAAAAACTCGAGTTCAATGAAGAGGAAAACCTCCTCCTTCAAATCAAAAACTCACTTTTGCAAAAGGCCACCAAAGCCGATAAATCATTTTTTCCTGCAATAGAAGCTGAAGTTTCCAAAATAAACAAAGGCCTTGAAGATTTAGGAAAACGATTAAACAAAGCATTGGAAAACAAACATGAAACAGAATTAAACAAACTGCAAAACCTGAAAAGGAAACTGTTCCCAAATAACGAGCTTCAGGAAAGAAGTGACAATTTTTTAAACTTTTACATCAATAATCCTGATTTTATTTCTGCAATACACAAAGATTTAGACCCATTCGAGTTCAAAATGGAATGTTTAATGATCTAAACCTCATTTTGTTTATTTCATTTCAATGTGTTAATTTGTCTATCTACACAGCAGCATCATGAAATACTTATTGGTGATGTTTTTGTTCCTGGCCACAACGGTCATTGGCAGAAATGGCCATTCAATTACCGGGCTTAACCGCTACAAGGTTCCAGTTTATCATCTTGCCGATCGCGATGAAAAGGAGAGTTTTTGGAAAAGGGTAACTTTTGGCGGAAATATTGGCTTACAAATAGGGAATCCAACTAATATTCTACTATCACCAGCAATTGGGTACATTCCTAAAGGAAAATTATTCAACGATAAATTTATGATCGGTGTTGGTGCAACTTATATGTACCAAAAAATAAAATATACTGGTGTAAATTATGAAGCAAATATATACGGTGGACGTACATTTGCCCGCTATATTATCTACCAAAATTTCTTTACTTATCTGGAACATGAATTTCTAAACGCTCCTGTTTTTGTGGGAAGAGAAAGGCAATGGGTGAACTCTGTTTTCTTAGGAGGTGGATATTTATTGAAATTGACAGAAAAAGGTGGTGTTATGATTTCAGTTCTATACAATCTTGCCTGGACACCAATCCATCCTCTTTACACTAGTCCCTGGACTGTGAGAGTTGGTTTCATGCTTTAAAATTCAGAATC
>JACMRH010000489.1 GCA_014376535.1 Cytophagales bacterium
AAAAACACAGGTGGACCAGGAAATTTATCTTATGACCTGGTTAGTTATGCTGGTGCAGTAACTCCAATTTTGGCTGGTTCTATTGCCGGAAACCAATCAGTATGTACTGGTGAAGTTCCTGCTATTCAATTAGCTAATACTACAACACCTGTCGTTGGAACATGTACTTATATTTCCAACTATTTCTGGCAATCTTCTACGGACAGTACAGTATGGACTACAATTCCGGGAGCTACGGCATCGAATTATACAATACCTTCAGGTTTAGCAGCAACAACCTGGTATAGAAGAGGAAGCATTGATTACTGCAATACGGTTACAACCCTACCTGTAAAAGTAACGGTGTACTCTTCAGCACCTGGGACACAAACTGTTTATGGTAATGGAAACTGGATATGTTATGGTTATTCCTCAGTATCGTTTACGGGTTATAAAGGATATTATATTGAACCCCTATTATCATTCGATACTCGAAACAGATATAACAATGGTACAGCCCCTTCACTTGCTTCAGGCTACCAAGGATGTTTAATGCCAGCGACAAATATGTCCGTAAGCATGAAAAGGACCAATATACCTGCCGGGACTTATCAGCTAAATATAAATTACGAAGATGATGGTTTATCATTTCTTGTGAACGGAGTTACAGTGTTTAACGGATCTACCAATACGAGTTTGCAAACCAATGTATGGACTGGAACCATAAACCCGACAGATAATGTAGAGTTTCAGTGGGTACAAAATGGTAGTGGATCGGCGGTTCAGGTTACATTTAGTTTGGTTACTCCCGCACCTTTAGTTGTGGGTACAATTTCAGGAAACATGACTTTATGCACTGGGCAAATACCTCAGACTGGTTTTGCAAACGCGATTGCTCCCACCAGTGGATGCAGCATATTGCCAACAGGTTATCAATGGCAAAACTCTACTGATAGTTTGAACTGGTTTAATATTGCTGGAGCAAATTTTGCAAACTACACCGAAACATCTGCAATTAATTCTACAACCTGGTACAGAAGATCTGTGACGGATCAGTGTGGTAATTCAGCCTTCGGTAATTCAGTAAAAATAAAAGTTGATAATGCTGTTTATGGAAACCCATCTGTTTTTCCAACAAACCAATGGAATTTCTATACATACACAGGATATAACTCACTAACAACCTATTCAGGTTACTATGTAGAAGCGCCAAATTCTTTTGCTACTTTCCCCACCAGATTCACCAAAACTCAAAGTCCTTCTTTTGCTTCTGGATACCAGGGATGTCAGGTTCCAGTCACAAATTATACAGTAAGTGCAAAGAGGACAGGATTTATATCATCCACAACCGGTGTCTACCAAATTGATATTGCAGACCTTGATGATGTAGGGACATTATATATAGATGGTGTTTCAGTTTACACAAAAGGGTGTTGTGTAAGTGCCGGATCTCCTATTACAAATATTTACACAGGACCTTTAAATACAGGCCAATCTGTTGAGTGGCTGTGGCTTGCAGGGCCTGGTGGTAATAATTCTGCATTAACAATAACAGAATTAGCATCGGTGCCTACAGCTCTGAATGGTGGAACAGTGGGCGGAACTCAAACAATTTGTAGTGGAGATATACCTGTCGCTTTCACTTCTGTTACTGCACCTTCTGGAGCATGCTATTTAAAGAACTACAAATGGCAGAAATCTACAGATGGAGGTACTACCTGGATTGACCTTGCCAATACCAATGTTGCTGCATATGCTCCAATACAATCTGTTTATGTAAATACGCAGTACAGAAGGATGACAACGGATGTTTGTTCAAATCCTGCCTATTCAAATGTTGTAACTGTAACAATTCAAAACACATTCCCTGGTAACCCTGCAACCTATGGCAGCAACCAATGGAATATTTATACTTATGATGACAATACTTTTGGTTTATACATTGGTTACTATGTAAACCCGAATATGACTTTTGATACAAGGCCTGCCCTGCCTTACAGTGATGCTTACAGTTATAGCACAAATTTACCTCCTTCTGCTGCACCAGGTTATTTAGGTTGCCAGCAAACTAGTACGCAATGGTCGGCTTGGGCAAGAAGACAAGGGGTCACTACTCCCGGATATTATAGTATTGATTTTATATACCATGATGATGATGTATTTTTATCAGTAAATGGAACGTCTGTTTTCCAACATGTGGGTGGTTGTTGTGATGCGCACAGTGCAGTCTGGACTGGGTATTTAGATGCATCCTCGCAGTTGGATGTAAAATGGGTCAATTACAATGGCCCTGGAGATATGGGTATCAAATTAAATTACCTTGGTGCAACTTCTCCTTCTAATCTTCTTGCAGGAACCTTAAGCTGTTCACCATCAAGTTTTTGTCCTAATGATTATCCAATTTTGACATCTGGAACTCCGGCTACAAGTACCTGCTTTGTAACCTATCAATGGCAATCTTCACCTGATAATGTGGTTTGGTCAAACATTGGTGGAGCGACCTCTTTAAACTTTACTTCTACAACACCCTTAGGGACCAGTACTTATTATAGAAGAGGTGCTTTTGATGCGTGTGGTGGAGGACCTGTTTTCACTCCGGCATGTTTTATCACTACAAGCTCTCCTCCAACACAACCTACTGCAGGTAATGGATTCTGGAACAACCTTGTTTATTATTCAAATGATTTCACTACTAATTTTTATGGTTATTATACTGAGGCTTCACTTTCATTTTTGACAACAAACAAATTTGCAGCAACTTCTCCTCCAAGTGTTTCTCCTAGTTATGTGGGCTGTCAGCTTGGTTCTCAATATTATTCAATAAGAATGTTAAGAACAGGATTTACTCCGGGAACTTATCAAATTGATGTTAATTATCATGACGATGATGTGTACCTTCTTGTAAACGGGATTCTGATTAATCAACATATTGGATGGGGTGATGCTCACATAAACTTCTGGACAGGAAATCTTGGTGCTACTGATATCGTGGAATTAAGATATTACAACAATAACGGTCCGGGAGAACTAAGAGCAACCATTACCACAGTACCTCTCACTGGTTCGGTAACTGCCAGTATAATAGCAGGTAACCAAACAATCTGCAACGGTGCAACAGCGGTCGGACTTACACAAACTACGGCTTTTTCAAGCATGTGTTTTCTTACTACACAATGGCAATCTTCTTTAAATAATATTTCATACAGTAATATACCAGGAGCAACATCTGCCACATATTCTCCCGGAGCTTTAACACAAACTACTTATTTCAGAAGAGTTGATTCTGATGCTTGCGGCAGGTCTGCAAATTCGAATGTTATTACTGTTACAGTTAATCCGGCTGTTAACCCTGGTACGATTGGAAGTCCTCAAACTGTATGTAATGGATCAGCTATTAGCCCATTTTCAGAAACAGGTGCAGCCTCTGGCGGGAATGGTACTTTTACCTATCAATGGCAATCATCAACTGATAATATAACTTTTGCAAATATTGTTGGAGCGACATCGAATACATATTCTTCCGGAACTTTAGGGACTACAACCTATTTCAGAAGGACTGTAACTTCTTGCGGAGGCTCAAACAATACGTCCTCAATCGCTGTAACCATTCCGCCCGCAACTGCTATCACGACCCAACCTGTAAATTATACCGATTGTAGCGGGGCAACTGCAACATTTAGCGTCGTTGCGGTGGGTAATGGTCTTACTTATCAATGGATGGAATCAACAAATCTTGGAATTTCCTTTAGTGCGATGCCAGGTGCTACTTCTTACTCTGTGACTAAGGTTATCACAGGATCGATGGTTGCTAATTTTTATCAATATAAAGTGGTTGTAAGTGCAACTTGTACTCCGGCAAGTGTTACTTCAAATGCTGCCACATTAAATACGGGGAACCCAACCTTTCCTACACAACCTGCAAGTACTACTACTTGTAATAATGGTAATGCGAGTTTTAATGTTTCAGCCACCGGAACTGGAATTACCTATCAATGGCAAATTAATTTAAGTGGAACCTGGACAAATTTGACTAATACAGGCGTTTACACTGGAGTCAACACATCTACTTTGGTTTTAACTAATGTTAATACTTCATTTTCTGCGAACCAATACAGGAGTAATGTAACTACTTCAACCTGTGGAACACCTACTGCTACTGCAGTAGCAACTTTAACAGTGCAGCCCTCGATTACCGGCAACACGATCAGCGGAAATACAGATATTTGCTCAGGATCCACGGATGTACTGACAGGCTCCCCATTTGCCACTTTAAATGGGGGTGGTGGTGTGGCGGCTGCTTCTTACACTCATCAATGGAAAAACTCAACGGATAATGTCTCATTCAATAATATTGCTGGTGCAACCAGTGTGAATTATACTACACCAGCTTTAACCCAGACAATGTATTATCAAAGAGTTTCCAGTACTTCAGCGTGTACAGGAACTACTTCGAGTACTAGTACTGCATTCACTGTCACTGTTGTTAAATTTGTAACCCAACCGGCAAATGTTTCTGTTTGTCCGGGAAATACCGCAAGTTTCAGTGTAACCACTTCTCCTGGAACATTTACTTATAAATGGCAGGAGTTCAATAGTTCATGGAACAATATAGTTTCAGCTGCTGGCCCAAATGCAACTGGTGGTACTTATTCAGGCTATAACTCTGGTTCACTTAGCATTGCAGGAATTACAAATGCCATGAGTGCTTTCCAGTACAGGGTAATTGTTACAAGCGGAATTACCAATTGTACCTCAAGTGCGGCATCTTTAACATCCAATGGAATCCAACCTGCTATAACAGTTCAACCTTCAGATGCGGCTATTTGTAATGGGGGAGGAAATATTAGTGTTCCATTAACATCTACTGGAAATGGTCTTTCATATGTCTGGCAAGTAAAACCTCCAGCCGCAGGAAGTTTCAGTACAATAACAAATGGTTCCCTTTATAACGGAACTACTACCAGTAATTTAATTGTTTTAAGTCCGGGTACTTCTTTCAACGGGTATCAGTATAAGGCTATTGTAAGTGGTAACTGCGCCCCATCCGCTACGAGTAACATTATAACAATCTCCATTTATTCTTCGGTAACAATAAATACGGTTAGTAGCCCGCAAAGAATCTGTTCTGGAGATAGTCCATCTCTTTTGATAGGAAGTACCCCATCAGGAGGAAATGGTTCCTATACCTACCAATGGCAATCTTCCCCAGACAACTCTACCTGGACCTCCATAGGTGGAGCAACTTTGATAAACTATCAACCGCCTGCATTGGCAGTAAATACTTACTACAGAAGGAATGTTATTTCAGCAACTTGTAATACTAATAACAGTACAGGTATTTTAATATCTGTTGATCCGCCAACTACTGTAAGTGTCCAACCAGCAGTAACTACCTTCACATGTCCAACTGTTCCGGTTAATATTAGTATTACAGGCTCAGGGCAGAATTTGTCTTACCAATGGCAGCTATCTACTGACAATGGATCGACCTGGAATGATATTATCAGTAACGTATTATATGGAAACTTTACCACTGCAACCTTAACCGTAAAACAAGCGTCTTTAGCTTATAATGGATATCAATACAGAGTCAGAGTCTCAGGCGATTGTGGCGGAGGCTCGAGTGTGGTTTTCAGTAATGCCAGCACACTTAATGTTTACACCTCTCCAACGATAACTGTTACACCTTCTTCTGCAGCAATTTGTGCCGGTACTTCCACAACTTTAGTTGCTTCAGGAGCTAATACATTCGCCTGGTCCCCTGGTGGCTTAACAGGAGCTAGCCAGACTTTAAGTCCGGCAAGTACTACAATTTACACTGTTACTGGAACCAACACTACTACAACCTGTTCTGCTTCTACTACGGTCACGGTAAATGTAAATTCTAATCCAACAGCATTTAATGTGGGAGGAGGGGGTGCTTATTGCTCAGGAGGTACAGGCCCTGCGGTAACCTTAGCCGGTTCACAGATTGGAGTTAGCTACCAATTAAAATTAGGTGGTACAAATACAGGATCACCGGTATTGGGAACTGGTGCAGCTATAAGTTTTGGAGTACAAAATTCTGCCGGAACGTATACTGTATTAGCAACAAACTCCACAACCAGTTGTTTTGTAACTATGACAGGTTCCACAGCTGTATCAATCAACACTTTACCATCCATGACAAGTGCTACAACATCAAATACTTGTAGTGGTTTTAGTTCGGGATTAGCTCTAACTGCCAATATCGCCAGTACTTTCTCCTGGACTTTAGGAACGAATACAGGTGCATTATCCGGAGCAAGCGCCTCTTCCGGAACATCACTGAATCAGACATTAACAAACCCAAGTAATACTACTGCGGGAAGTATAGTATATAATGTTACACCAACTTCCACTCCAGGATCTTGTGCTGGTTCACCTGTAGGTGTAACGGTTACGGTCAATCCAGCCCCTTCTGTTACTAATAGTCCTGCAACAACTATCTGCTCTGGTTTAAGCCCTTCGGTAACACTTATCTCAAGTATTGCAAGTAATTTCACCTGGACATTGGGTGCTAATACAGGTTCTATCACAGGAGCAAGTGCGGGATCAGGTGCAACAATCAATCAGGTTTTAACAAACCCAAGTAGTTCATCTGCAGGAAGTATAGTATATATTGTTACACCTTCCTCTTCATCAAATTCCTGCCCGGGATCACCATTCTCAATAACGGTTACTGTTAATCCTTACACCTATACATGGACCGGGACGACAAATTCTTCATGGACCACTGGTACGAACTGGGTTTGCGGTACAGCACCAGGTGCCAGCACGCATGATGTGGTTATCCCAAATACGACCATCCAACCTATAATTCCCGCAACACCAACGGTAATTGTTAGGGATATAAGTATAACAGGAAATGCAGAAACATTGTCTGTTGCTGGATCAGGAACTTTGCAGGTTTATGGAAACTGGTCAAATTCAGGGTCTTTTATTGCCAATAATAGTACAGTAGAGTTCATGGGAACAGCTGCTCAGGTTATTTCCAGGGCAGGATCTACCGAAACGTTTTATAACTTAAAGGTCAATAAAGCCTCCAATACTCTTACCGTTGGTTCTACCACCAGTATAAATATTTCTGGTAACGGATCTTTGAATATTGCAGCAGGCACCTTTGATGCAGCCGGAAGGAGCATCACCTTAAAATCTTCAGCACCGGTAACAAATCTGGATCAAACTGCAAGGTTGAGCGAGGTGCTAGGTGCATTTATCAATTCTAACAATTTGACGGTAGAAAGATACTTGCCAATTCATGCATCTTACATGACCACTGGTTCTTCTCCGGTTTCAGTCACTTACCATGCAACAATGCTGGCACCAGCTGTTATTGGAATTACAGCAGCCAATTGGGCAGATGATATTAAAATTGTAGGCGGACCAGTAGGCTCAGGATTTGCAGCACCCAATATTACCAGCTACTCAAGTATAAGTAACTACAGTGAGTTTTCCGTAGGCCAATCAGGAATAAACGGCGGCTGGAGATACATATTACAAGGGTCAACTGCATTACAGGTTGGAAATGGATACAGAGTTTCAGCAGGTTTTAATAGGATCAATGAAACCCTTAAAGTTACCGGAACACCGGTGATAGGTAATTTCAACAAATTTATCACCTATACAGCCGGGGCCACCCAGGGATGGAACCTGATTGGGAACCCCTATGCATGTGAGATAAATTATGATGTATTTAATGCTGCCAATAATTCTAAAATTGAGGCTGGATTATATATTTTAGACCCACTTAATAATAGTGTGGGTTCGCAAAACAATACCTATTTCTATTACATCGCTGGTATTGGAGTCTCTATCGATCCAAGAGCAACAGCCAGACCTTCATTATCTTCAAAATACATTCCATCCTCCCAGGCATTCTTTGTGAAGGCCAAACCAACTAGCACAAGTTATAGCCTTTCGTTCACAGAAAGCATGAAGGTCAATGCCAGTGTTTACGGAAACTTTAGAATGGACAATCCTGATTTGGTTCGCCTTAACCTGACGGATGGTATAACTACTGATCAGACAGTTGTATATTTTACTTATGGTGCAACAGATGCTTTCGACCCGGATTTTGATGCTGTTAAAGTAACAACCGGAGGATTAATTGTTTCATCTCATGCTCCTGGAACAAATCTGGAAATGGCCATAAACGGATTGTCAGAAATTAAAGACGTATTCATGCCTCTAAAAATTGAATCAAAATCTACAAAGGAACATTCTTTTACAATAGTCCAATATGAAAACAACCAGGATAAAAAGCTGTACGTTTTTGATAAACTATTGGATAAATCATTCGAGATTTCTGAAGGTACAAAAATCGATTTTCAAAATGTTTCCAATGGAACAAACGACAGATTTTTTATAACCAGTACAGCTAAAAATGTAGTAACCGGTTATAGAAACGAATCTGTTTTTGAGAAGAAGATGTCCATTATGCCAAATCCTTACAGCAATGGATCGTTAACTGTCGAAATACGAGGAAACGGGTCTGAAAATGGCAAAATTGAGATTTGTGATATAAAAGGCAAAGTTGTCAAGAACATTCCAATTCAAGGTCAATCAAATGGAAGTTCAGTATTTAACATAGAATACCTGATAACTGATATTTCTGCAGGAACGTACATTGTAAAATATAAAAGCCAGACTGAATATTTCCAACAGAAATTAGTCATCGTAAAATAATAAGAAATCTTAATTAGAAGTTTTACTGCACTAAAGAAAAGTTTTGTCTTGCTTGCTGTTTTTATACTTATATGTATTTCAAGCATGGGACAGGACCAACAAACTGTGGTTGTGACGACCAGTTCGATCCAATAACCCAGTCAGTCGATCTCACCTTGTGGCTGATGAAAAGTGACGATGCAGATATACCGGTAAACGGTAAAGTGTGGATGTTGCTGATTGCTGGTGTACGAATTTTTCTGGCACGGGAACGGTTAGCAAAAAAATTCTAACGCATATATTTATTATTTTCAAGTACATAAGAGGCAAATAACCGAGGAAGGTTGTTTGCCTTTTTGTTTTTATCAATGAGATTTTGAAGAATATAATTTCTTATCGGATGCTCAGAACTAAGACCAAAACCCCATTTTTTCCGGTTAAAATATGTAACTGGTATCATTTCAAATAAGAGCTCTTTCAAAATATGCTTATTTGGTTTAAACTTGTGTTCCAGACTAAGCGACAGAACATATTCCACTAAACGATGGTCTAAAAATGGTACTCTGGCTTCGAGTCCAAATTTCATTGAGGCCCTGTCCATTTTTACCAGTAAACCATCTTTTAACGCTACTTCCAATTCAAAAAGAATTTGATCTGTCATGGCTGAACTTGTCCTTTTGTATTCAAATCCTTTGTATTTGGTCTTCCGCAGTAGCGAGACCTCCTCGGATGAATAAAAACCATGCTCTGAACTGTAAATCTCCGCAGCAAGGTAATGGCTTCCAGACTTTTTCAACATCCTATCCACTTTGCTGAAACGTGGATCATTTAGGATTCTGTTCAAGGATTGTAATGGTTTTAACCCCGCCCGGATCAAAGGATTATTAAGTCTTGATGCCCAATTATAGGAATTATAGCCTAAAAAAATCTCGTCAGCACCTTCCCCGGACATTGCCACTTTTACATGTTTAGCGGCCAATTCAGAAACCAACATAGTGGGTATGCTTGAAGTATCTGCAAAAGGTTCGTCATAAGTATCATTTACATTGTTTAGAAATTCCATGGCAATACTATCCGACAGATAAGACTCGTGGTGTTCAGTACCAAGATATTCTGCTATTTTTCTTGCGTATGGCGCTTCATTATGAATTCCGTTTAAACCAATAGTAAAAGTTTTAATTTTACTTGAGTAGATTTTGGTAGCTATAGCTGCAAGTAAACTTGAATCTATACCACCGCTTAAAAATAAGCCCACAGGAACATCACTTATTAAATGCTCTTCCACAGAAGCAAAAAGCAAATCTTTTATCCTGCTTTTTGCCTTGTTAAAACCTGTTTTTTCGGTATTTGTAAAGTCAGAAGCCTTCCAATAATTCCAGGTTTCCAGTTTCATGTCAAACCCGATTTTGCCATAGGCAGCACTGGGAAAAGCATGGATTTCATTAAACACCGTTGAACTGGAAGGAATAAAGCCCAAATGCAAAAAATGATTAATTGATTCTTTGTTATGGCTAAGTTTATCTTTTATTTCAGAAAGGTCTGCTATTGCTTTCAGCTCCGAAGCAAAAATAAAAGTGTCTTTCGTTAGGTAATAATAAAGGGGTTTTATCCCAAATCTATCCCTGAATATCCACAAACAATTTTCCACTTTGTCATAAATAACAAAAGCAAACATACCCCTGAAAAAGTCAACACATTTATGTCCATGCCTTACAAACATTTCCAGGATTACTTCTGTATCAGAAGCAGTCCGTAGATCAGTGTCAATTTGTTTTTGAAATTCCCTGTAATTATAAACCTCCCCATTATAAACCATCACATACCTGCCATCTGATGAAGTAAATGGTTGGTTTGCTTTGGTGCTTGTGTCTAGTATACTTAATCTGTTGTGCGCTAATCCAACACCCGGAGCAATAAATTTACCTGATGCATCTGGTCCGCGATGGTGCTGGCATTTAAGAAACTGGTTTAAAGTTTCTTCTGTTAAAATATTGTTTACAGTAATATATCCAGCAATGCCACACATTATTTCACTTTGATTAAATTGAGGATATAGTATTTCAAAATAGCAAGTCCACGTCTTCTGAAAAGTTCGTTTTTCGATAGTTTAAGAGTTTTTTGCAAATCTCTTCTTAATCCTTTATTTGATCCATGTATAACTTTGTTCAAACAAAGCAATGAATACATCTGGGCACGGATTTGGTCTAAATAATGACCTCGTTTAGCCATGAACTCATAGTCATTTCTCAAGCTTTTAATTAACAAAGCTATTGTCAGGCGACTTCTGTTTTCCTGAAAATTGTTGAGGCTTCTTTCGTTGTGCTGAAGCATGCATGCAGTAATCCTGTTGTCATAATAAAACTTATATCGCACAGATAGACGAAGCCAGTAATCCCAGTCTTCCGACGGACATAGCATTCTTTCAGTACTAAATCGAACTACATCGGTCACTTCTTTTTTTAAAAATACTCCAATACAACTAAAATAATTTCCTTTTAAAATAAACTCGTTTGCATCTCCTTCAAGAGAATTATTGGCAAAAAATAATTTTCCATTGATGTCTCTGACCTCGTAACCCTGTCTGTAAAAATCAGGAAAATTTAATTTTTGGATTTTGTCAAATGCATGCTGCAAATGGTATTCGTAAAAAGTATCGTCAGAATCTACAAATGTTAAATATTGTCCTGTAGACATTTCCATCCCCGCGTTCCTGGCAACCCCTCTTTCTTCATTCTTTTTATGTAAATATTTTATCCTGGAGTCTTTAAAGCTGGCAACTACATTGCTGGTATTATCAGTTCCCCCATCATCAACAATTATTAATTCAAAATTTTCATAAGATTGATTTAATACAGATTGAATGGTTCTTTGGATAAGTTTTTCCCTATTAAAAGTTGGGATAACTATAGAGAATAGTATCGGTTCAGGCATACAACTCTTCCAGATGTTTTATCATATTATTTATACTAAATGGATCTTTTACACTGTTTTTACCATGAATTCCCAAACTTAATCTCATTTCGGCATTTCCAGCAATTTCAATCATCTTAATTAAAATAGCATTGCTGTTTTGAGGTGGCACCACCAGGGCGTTTACATTCTCTTCAACTATTTCTAAAGCAATTCCAGACATGGTAAATATGGAAGGTATTCCGGCAGCCATAGATTCAATGTACACTTGGCCAAAAGCTTCAGAATGGGAATCTATTGGGGTGTGAACAAAAATGTCAAATGATTTAAACAAGGTAAATAAGTCATTTTCAAAAGGTATTTCAGTGAAGCTATCTTTCGGCAAAGTTTCCAGCAATGTTTTTACTTCTTTTTCATAAGGCCCTTTGGCATTTGCCAGTACCAGATGTGCATTAGGATATTCGGCCAGAAAATTTTCAAAAGCAGGAATTATATATTGAATTCCTTTCCATTCAATATATCTGGATATCACACCAATAATTGGCCAGTTGTTAGAAAATCCATGCTTCGCTTTCAGTTTTGTTATTTGTTCGGCTGGTATTTCATCAAATTTTTTCAATGGAAACCCATGATGAAGTATTTGAATTTTATTTGGGTTTACCTTTTCTCGTTCTATCAGTACATTTTTCACTACTTCACTGACAGCCAATATTTTGGAACTACATCTGTTTATTATTTTATCGTACCAGATGCCTTTAGGAAAGTAAGTATGGTGATATGTGGAATAATGCCTCGAATATATCCTGTTATTTATACCAGCCATTTTTGCTGCCAGAATCCCTGCAAGGCCGGCATCTAATAAGTGACAATGAACAATCTCAATTTTATTAAGTTTTAGATATTGATAGGTTTTGTATGTTGCTATTAACAGGTCTTTTTTAGTTTTATATTGTATCCTTTTAAAGGGTATATTGTTTGTGATCAGGTAATCTTCTAAACCACCTCCGGAAGAATGAAGCAGCACAAAAAACAATTGGTATTTATTTTTGTCCAATAATTCGCTTATCCATTCGAAAGCAAAAGCTTTGTCGATACCTGAAATAACGTAACAAATGTTTTTCATTAAGATAAATGGAGTCTACGCAATAATGGGTTTATGTTTCCATTACGCATTTCACAAAAATAGTATAATGAAGTTTATTTAAGTCAAGATTAGTAAATTGGTACATCGCATGGTTAAAGGATAGCTTTGACCAGTTCAGTTTAGCAAGCAGCTTACCGTTAATATCTGGCCTTGGAAAAAATGGCGTTAAGAATTTCTTCAGGAGCGAAGGCAAAAGAAAGACTGCTTGCCCGACAGCCTAAGGATATTGGTCATAAGAAGTTGCCTGTTCGCAGGATTTCGTGTGAGGGAAAAGAAATTTAGACATTTATTCCACAGCCTTGACTTTTTGCTTCTTTTTGGTCTAAGCAAAAAGAAGTGTGAAGTAATGATTAAGACTTGATCTTTGGATTTTTTTTGAAAAAAGCTGAATAAATTACAATTACAAATAGTTTATAATTCACCGTATTTATGATATACCCAAAACACAGTAAATTATACAAGCTGTTTTTTGACTTTTATACTTCCATCATTATAAAATCGGACTTCAAATCTTTCCATATTGAAACAGAATATGAAGAAAATTATTCCGAAAAACCTTTATTGGTAATAGCCAATCACTTTTCATGGTGGGATGGATTCTTGCATTATCATTTAAATAATGTCCATTTCAAAAAGAAATACCACGTAATGATGCTGGAGGAACAATTACAGAAAAGAATGTTCCTGACCAGACTTGGCATTTTTAGTGTGAAAAAAGGCAGCAGGGATGCTTTAAAATCTCTAGAGTTTGCAAACCAGTTATTAAAGCAATGTGAAAACATGCTTTTAATTTTCCCTCAGGGAAAAATAGAAAGTCAGCATAAACATGTATTCCAGTTTGAAGGAGGAATAGAAAAATTGGTTGCTAATAATCCCACTATAAAAGTAGTTTTTGCAGTTTCTCTAATCGATTATTTCTCTGAAAGAAAACCTGAAGCCAGATTTTACCTTAAAACAATCAGTTTACGTTCAGGCAAAACTATCCAGGAAGAGTTTAATAATTTTTATAAAGAGAGCCTTGAAAAGCAATATCTACTAGCCAATTAAAAAAGGTCTAGTCTCTCAGTGGGTCTTCTTGTTGGCTTCTGCCAAATTTTAAAAAGTGTCCTTATCCCAATTTCGTGGGAAGGACCTAAAATACCCGTTTTGTTTGAAATTGGAATATCGTAAGTATAATTGGCCTGAACGTTTCTTTTTCTGAACCCTAGACTTATAGCTACACTCGAAGTATTTGTTGCTCCGCTAACTTTAGAGAAGTAATTTCCTCTCAACATTATTCCCAGACTGAATGGCTCATAGGCAAGTTCCGTACCCAGGTAAATCTGCTTACTGAACCCAATACTTGAAAACGCAACATTGGGCATGATAAATCTTTCTTTCTTTTCTTTCCTGCTTATTTGGTTTGCCATAAATTCTATTTTTATCCCAGTTTGCGCGCCAAATCCTATCGGCAATTTGCTCAAAGATGAAAATCCGGTTTGTGGCATCAATAAATTATACCCGCTTGCTCCTAGCCAAAAGTTATTAGCTGTAAATAAAAGGCCTGAATTTAAGTTGAAATATGTTTTTTGCAACCCTTGAAGGCTTTCAGCTGAAGCAGTACCAGTTTGCCCGTTAACAGACAGCTGATCGTTGAACAATAAATTGTTCTGGTTCAAGCCTTGTATACCCACCAATGGTTCTGCACCGGCTTTCAAAAAAGTATTATGACCTAGTTTAACAGTGTAAGAATAATAGGCACTTATCCGGGTTGACCTGTAATTTGATACCCCTGCCTGGTCAGTATAAACCAGAAACCCAATTCCTGAATTTATTGATCCAAAATAATTATCAGCATAAACTGAATATGCCGTTATTGGTTCGTTGAAATTACTCCACTGGTTCCTGTAGTTTATCCCTGCCCTGAACTTGTGTGATGAGCCGGCAAAAGCTGGGTTTACTGGTAGTGGATTAGTGTAGTATAATGTATAAAGCGGTTGTTGGCCAAAAACGAATATCTGACTGAAAAGAATAAATATAAACAGGATCAACTTTTTCATATTGCCATGCGGCAGGCAGAACTGGTTCAGGTTGTTTAAAATACTAAAAACGCCCTTACTTCTTTTTTAATTGTTTCTTTGTCCAAACCTTCTAAAAGACTAAGAGTTATTTTCCTTATCAAAACGCCCACTACAGCTTTTCTGAAACCTAATTTTTCTGCCATCTCTACACAAAAATGCAGTTCATTGTCTTCTGCTATTCCGTCTGCCAGCATCAATTCTACCAGGTCGTAAATTTGTTCAAAGCGCTCATCGTCTGAAGTAGCCGGAACAAAATTCGTATTTCCCGGGTTTTCAATTATCTTTTCTACTTCAGTTTTTTTTAATCCTTTCCGGGTTCCTATTTTTATAAGAATATCCTTTTCTGAATCATCAATGTTTCCATCGGCAGAACTTAGTGCGACCAAATTTCTAAGATGGTTTTTTAATAACTTTGTCTTTTTGGATTCAAAAAATTCAAACATTTTATTTTCATTAAGGTAATTTGCAATTTAATAGTAAAAACAGATAACAAGGTTATTAACGCTTAAATATTTGGAAACAGATTTGTGTAAATAAAAACCAGTGAGACCTAAGTACTTATAATTTTGAATACTGTAGAAGTTTTCCTTTTCGGAAGGAATTGAGTTGGGATTCAACCGATAACGAGGTTAACATTTACGTTGTCAATGGCCTAAGCCTTGACAACCGTAAAAAACGTAGATTGATTTTAAAAAATTTACTCTCAAAAATAAACCTTCCTTTTTACTTGTAATATTTATTGCATTTTATTCGTTAAAATTGCATCCTATTTTTATTACGCTAAACAAAATGAAAAAGATTGTTATCGCCTGCCTTTCAATAATCGCATTGAATGGCTGTAAGTCAACAAAACAACCATCCACAGCTAAACTTACCCCAGAAACAAGTCCTACCTTGATTACACTTGGTACTACTCAAGTGAAGGCCAATGAGTTCAGGTATGTTTATAACAAAAACAACGGTAGCGCAACTGATGCCTATACAGAAAAAAGTCTTCGCGACTATTTAGACCTTTACACAAATTTCCGTTTGAAAATCCTTGAAGCCGAAGCTGGTGGGAGAGATACTCTAAAGGATTTTAAAACCGAACTTGAAGGTTACCGCAAACAACTTGCAACTCCTTACCTTACAGAAAAAGGTGTAACTGAGCAACTTGTAAAGGAAGCTTATGAAAGAATGAAGGAAGAAGTAAATGCTTCTCACATACTTTTAAATGTTAGCCCGGATGCTGAACCTAAGGATACATTGGTTGCTTACAATAAATTGGTTGAATACAGGAAAAGAGCATTAGCCGGAGAAAGCTTTGATTCATTAGCAAAAAAATATTCTGAAGATCCTTCAGCTAAACAAAACAACGGTAAACTCGGCTACTTTACTGCTATGCAAATGGTTTATCCCTTCGAAGATGCTGCATTTAAAACTTCCACAGGTTCTATATCAATGCCAGTAAGAACAAGATTTGGTTACCATATCTTAAAAGTAAACGGTCGCAGGCCATCAAGAGGTGAGGTTAAAGTTGCACATATCATGATCAGGGCTGGCGAAGGGATTTCAAAAGAGGATTCTTTGGCTGCAAAGCAAAAATCTGATGAGATATACAATAAACTGAAGGCTGGCGAAAAATGGAATGAACTGTGTGATCAATTTTCAGACGACTTCAATACCAAAGCAAATGGTGGAGAATTGCAGACATTTGCTTCTAATCAATTAGGTGTACCTGCATTTGAAGATGCTTCTTTTGCATTAGCAAAACCTGGCGACATAAGCAAACCTGTTAAAAGTCCTTATGGATACCACATCATTAAACTTCTTGAAAAACAGCCATTGAAACCATTCTCAGAAATGGAATCAGGACTTAAAACTAAGGTTCAAAGAGATTCAAGATCTGACTTAAACAAGACCATATTCTTACAAAAAAGGAAAGCGGAATATAAGTATACCGAAAATACCACCACTTTAAACCAGGTATATGCTGCTGCAGATACCAATGTGGCAAATGGTACTTTTGACTACAAAGCTGAAAATCCACTTCTGAAACAATCAGTTTTTACAATTGACGGTAAACCTTTTACAGTTAAAAGCTTCTACGATTACATCAAAGAAAATCAGAAACCTAAAAAGGGAATGACGCCTTCTGCATCAATGCGAAACCAATTGAAAGCATTTGCAGATAAATCAGTGATGGATTATGAAGAAAGCCAGCTTTCCAGAAAATATGAGGATTACAGAATGCTCTATAAAGAATACCGTGATGGTATTTTACTTTTTTCTTTAATGGATGAAAAAGTATGGACTAAAGCAGTAAACGATACTTCTGGATTAAAAGATTTTTACGAAAAGAACAAAGCTAATTATCAGTGGAAAAAAAGAAACGATGCAATAGTCCTAAATGCTGCTGATGAGCCAACTTTAAAAAAGGCTGTAGCAAACATAAAATCTTCTAATATTTTTCCGGTAAAAGAACCAGCTTTTGATACCTTATCTTTTGAAAAAGGCAAAACGGGTATTGCCAAAGAAATGCAACTAACCTTAAACCGGGTAGCAAATGCAATTAGAAGAGACAAATCACTATTAGTAAAGGCCACGGCTTTCCAGGATCAATCAGATGTCTTAGGAACATTAAGGTTGGATAGTGTAATGGCTTATTTAAAAGCTAAAAATGTGAACATGGCACAGGTTCAAAGAGATTCTAAACTTGTACAGGATATAAATTATTTTGTGACCAAGTCAGTGAAAAAACCTAAGAAGACAACTTCAGAAAAGAAACCTAATCCTTTGGCTGGTAAAATGACTTTCACAGTTTATAGCACCTCTCCAAAAGTAATTGAGAAAATTTATAACGCTGAAAAACCACTCACACTTGAAGTATCAGCAGGAAAATTCCAGGCTGGTGAAAATGCCCTTTTAGATTCTCTTGAGTGGAAAACTGGTGAAATGAACTTCAAAAAAGGAAACAGGTTTATTTACATCATTTCTAAAGAATTGTTGCAGCCAACAACCAAAACCTTAGACGAAAGCAGGGGACAAGTAATTTCTGACTACCAGAATTATCTTGAAAAAGAGTGGATCAAAACACTTCGCCTGAAATACCCGGTTACTGTTAACGAAGAAGAATTTAAGAAACTTGTTAAAAAATAGTTTTTACCATAGAATTTTACAAATTCATAACCCTTGCCGGATAATGGCAAGGGTTATCTTATTTTTCAGCTTTATTGGTTTACTAAGTTATTGCAAGTCAGATTCTCAGGTTGCTGATACAAATCAAAATAGTTCGGATAGAAAGATTGCCAGGGTTTTCGACCGTGATATATATCTTTCAGAATTATTACCTTACACTTTAAGAGATAGTGCATTCATGGTTTCTGCCTATATAGATAAAGTGGTGCAGGAAGAGGCCATTGTTAAAAAAGCAAATGAAAAAGCTTATCCAATGGATGAAATAGACATGAGGACAAATCAATTCAGAAATTCTCTGATCATGATAGAGTTCCAAAAGGAATTCTTCAAAAACCATGTCGATACGAATATCACCGAAAATGATTTAAAAGTTTATTATGGCCAGAATTCTAAACCCTCCATTCTTTCTGAAGATATATTCAAAGGTTACTTTATAAAAATACCAGTCAATACACCGAAAATTGAAAAACTAAAAGAGTTAATGGCAAGTAAAAAGCCAATGGATTATCAGGAATTGAAAAGTTTTTGCCTTCGCTACGCTAATACATTTATTATAAATACAGATAGCTGGTCTGTGTTTCCTAAAAATCCTGAAATCTTAAGAAATGATAATTTTCAAAATATTTTGCAAATTATCAGGACAAAACAAGTAATTACCAATCAAAAGGAAGATCATTTGTATCTTGTACGATTATTTGATTACAAACAGTCTGGGCAAGCGAGTCCTTTTGAATATTGTAAACCGGAAATAAAAATGCTTGTTCTGAACAAACGCAAAATACAAGCCTGGTCGAAATATAAAGATCAATTGCTTAAAGAAGCACAATCAAATAAAAACATAGAAATATACCAATAACATGTTCGTTCGATTCTTAATCTGTTTAACATTTTTTAGCGGCATACTTAATGCTCAATCAATACTTATTGATAAGATTATTGCCAAAGTAGACAACCAGATTCTGTTACAATCTGAGTTGGAATTAGCGACTAAACAATTCTTGGCTGAAACCAGGTACAAAGAATCGAATGTACAATGCCAGGTCTTGGAGACTCTCATTATCAATAAATTACTACTTGCAAAAGCTGACATTGACTCAGTAGTTGTAGATGATAAAACTGTGGATGAACAACTTGACAGAAGAATGGAATATTTTGTATCAAGTATTGGTTCAGAAAAAAAACTCGAAGAATATTATAATAAAACAATAGGGGAGCTTAAAAGTGATTTAAGGAGACAAGTAAAGGAACAATTGATTGTTCAAAAAATGCAGGATCAGATTACAAAAAAGCTGAAAGTAACACCTGGCGAGGTCAAAAAATTCTTCAACAATATTCCGGAGGATAGTTTGCCCTTTTATTCTAAAGAAGTTGAAGTTGGACAAATTGTTAAAATTCCTTCAGTAAATAGAAAACAGTTGTTAGAAGCAAAATCTAAACTACAAGGTCTTCGTGACAGGATCATGAATGGTGAGAGCTTTGAAACTTTAGCTAGAGAAAATTCTGACGAGCCCGCTGCAAGAAATACCGGTGGAAATCTAGGGTTCCAGAAAAGTGAAGACCTTGACCAAACATTTGTTGGCGCAGCACTTAAATTAAAACCAGGTGAAATATCTGGTATTGTGGAAACTCAGTTTGGACTTCACATAATTCAAATGATAGAAAGACGGGGAAGCGAGTTCAACGCGCGCCATATACTCATAAAACCGGCAAGCAGTAAACTTGATTTGGAAGAAGCATCTAAGTTTTTGGATAGTTTAAGGACCCGGATCAAATTAGATAGCATTTCTTTTGAATTGGCTGCCAAAAAATATTCTGACGATAAATATAGTTCCAGCTCTGGTGGAATGTTTGTAAATCAGCAAGACAACAGCTCCAGAATTGCAGTTGAAAGTCTTGATCCGGTTGTGTTTTTTATCATTGATACAATGGAAGTTAACCAGATTTCATCACCTATAGCCTTCAGAATGCCCGATGGCAAAGATGCTTCCAGATTGATCTGGTACAAGTCCAGGGTAGACGCGCATAAGGCGAGTTATAAACAGGATTATCAGAAGATATATTCAGCAACATTGGAAGAAAAAAAAGCCAAGGCTGTGAATGATTGGTTTGAAAAGGCCAAGCATGAGGTTTTTATTGAAATAAAACCAGAATATTCCACTTGTAAAGTTTTAGTGGACTAGAATTCATCTGCTGAGTTTTAAATTTATAATTGGCAATTGTGGTCAATTATTAATTTATGAATTCTTCAATTCCTCAATTTAGTTTTATTATGTCAGAATCAATTTCAAAAGACTTCAAAGCAGGTTTTGTTAATATAATTGGCCGCCCAAACGTGGGTAAATCTACCCTTGTGAATGCTTTGATGGGTGAGAAGCTTTCTATTGTTACTGCGAAGGCGCAAACAACAAGGCACAGGATCATGGGTATCTGGAATGAGCCCAACTTTCAGGTTGCTTATTCTGATACTCCCGGTATTTTAAAACCAGCTTATCAATTGCACAAGGCTATGATGGACTTCGTAACCGGTAGCCTCGAAGATGCTGACTTACTTGTGTTCGTTGCCGATATATTCGAAAGAGAAATTGATGAAACCATTCTGAAAAGGATTAACAGGGTTGAAGTTCCATTAATCTTAGTTATCAATAAAACAGACCTCGTAAAAGCCAATGAAGTAGAAGAAACGAGATTGCATTGGTACAGTAAACTTAGGCCCAAAGCATGCTTTGAAATTTCTGCTTTAAACAAGACAGGTTTAACAGAATTGAAAGAAGCTATTGTTGAATATATTCCTGTTCACCCTCCTTACTTTGATACCGAAGAATACACCAATAGAACTGAAAGATTTTTTGCTTCAGAAATTTTAAGGGAAAAAATCTTCCTTTTATATAAAGAGGAAGTTCCTTATTGCAGCGAAGTTATTATCCAGGGATTCAAGGAAAAAGAAGATATTATCGTAATTTCTTGCCTTATTATAGTAGAAAGAGATACTCAAAAAGGTATAATTATTGGCAAGAACGGCGATTCAATTAAAAAGCTGGGAATAATGGCAAGAAAGGATCTTGAACTATTCTTCAATAAAAAAGTGTTTTTAGAGCAATCTGTTAAGGTAGAACCGGACTGGAGAAGCAAATCAAACGTATTAAATAGATTAGGTTACCAAGGTTAAGATTAAAGAATACTTGTAACTTTATACAAAGGATTTTATATGGAGTTGATCATTAAAAATATTAACAATCCTGCAGATAAAAATCTGATAGTCACTTTGGCTAAAAGGTTGGGTTTGGTTGCTGAGGAATCAGAAGAAAGCAAAACCAATAAAAGACAAGCTGGTGAATTGAAAGGCATGCTAATCTCAATGTCTGACGATTTTGATGCGCCATTAGACGAATTACAAGATTACATGTAAATATGTACCTCCTTGACTCACATGCACTTATTTGGTTTTTAGAAAATGATGACCGATTATCCAGAAAGTCAAAATCATTAATAGAAAGCAATAGCGAAGTATACGTCAGCATAGTTTCACTCTGGGAGATAAACATTAAATTAAACATTGGTAAAATTAGTTTATCAGTAACTCTTCAAACTATTGTTCAAAAGCTGGCATTGCTGTCTATATCAATTCTTCCTTTAACTTTTGAACATATAAACGGATTATCTAAATTACCTTTTCATCACAAAGATCCTTTTGACAGAATTTTAATTTCTCAATCCATCATTGAAGATCTTATAATTATTAGTAAGGACGATAATTTCAAACTTTACCCTACACAGGTAGTTTGGTAGATAAATCATTGTTAAATATTAATAATTTGGCAACCATAAAACACGATACACCTACTACAATAGGGCAAGACTACATTGAAGTCTTCGGCGCACGGGAGCATAACCTAAAAAATATTGATGTCAAGCTTCCACGCAACAGCCTGATAGTCATAACCGGCATTAGTGGGAGTGGTAAATCTTCGCTTGCTTTCGATACAATTTATGCAGAAGGCCAAAGACGCTACATGGAAAGTTTTTCTGCCTATGCACGTTCTTTTATTGGCGACATGGAAAGGCCGGATGTAGACAAGATCAATGGATTAAGTCCTGTAATTTCAATAGAGCAAAAGACTACTTCCAGAAACCCAAGATCAACTGTAGGCACTACTACCGAGATCTATGATTTTTTGAGATTATTGTATGCCAGGGCAGGCGAAGCCTTTTCCTACATTACCGGCAAAAAAATGATCCGCCAATCTGAGGATCAGATAATAAACAGTCTGTTAAAAACTTTCGATGGACAAAAATTAATGCTCTTGGCCCCTTTGGTCAGAGGTAGAAAAGGACATTATAGAGAGCTATTTGACGAATACGCAAAAAAGGGTTTTACCAAAATGCGCATTGACGGCGAGATTACAGAGCTTAAACCCAAAATGCAGATTGACAGGTACAAAGCCCATAATATTGAGCTTGTTGTTGATAGGATTTTAGTAAAAGAAGAGGACAGGTTTCGTGTTTCTCAATCTGTTAACCAAACCATGTTGCATGGCAAAGGTGTAATCATGGCCATCAATCCTGATAATGAATCTGATATCCATTATTTCTCCAAATATTTAATGGATCCCGAATCTGGTTTGTCTTATGATGAGCCAGCTCCAAATATTTTTTCTTTTAATTCACCCATGGGCGCTTGTCCCCTTTGTAATGGTCTGGGAAGAGTAGAAGAAATTGTTTCAGACCTTTGTATTCCAAATCCTGAATTAAGCGTGTCCCGAGGTGGTTTGGCTCCTTTAGGCGAGTACCGTGACATCTGGGCCTTTAAACAAGTGCAGGAAATTCTTAAATATTACAAGAAAAACGTTTCTACTCCAATAAAAGATATTCCTGAAGATGCCCTAAACATGATTCTCCACGGGATTGAAGGGACTGTGCTAGCTGATAGAATGGATGCTTTCGAAGGGGTCATTAACCTGGTAAAAAAGCAATTAGAATCTGAATCTGACAAAGTGCGTGAATGGGCTGCCAGTTTTGCCAGAAACGTAGTTTGTCCTGAATGCAATGGTTATAGATTAAAAAAGGAATCTCTCCATTATAAGATTGATAATAAAAATATTTCAGAGCTTGCTCACATGGACATCAGCCAGTTATGGACCTGGTTTGAATTTCTTGATGAAAGATTAGAAGACAAACAAAGACAAATTGGTGCTGAAGTCCTGAAAGAAATAAGAAAACGGATCAGGTTTTTACTTGATGTTGGTTTAGAGTATTTAATGCTCAACCGTCCGCTCGGAACTTTATCAGGTGGTGAAGCTCAACGAATCAGACTTGCAACACAAATCGGTACTCAACTGGTTGGAGTCCTGTACATTATGGATGAGCCAAGTATTGGATTACATCAAAGAGACAATGTGAAATTAATTGATGCGCTAAGAAACTTAAGAGATATAGGCAATACTGTTTTAGTCGTGGAACACGATAAAGACATGATGCTTGCTTCTGATTACCTACTTGATATCGGTCCTGGTGCTGGTAGACATGGCGGAACCGTTGTTGCAGCAGGGACGCCAGAAGAGTTTTTAAAAATAGACAGTGTTACCTCAGGTTTTTTAAGTGGAAGAGTAACCGTTAATCTCAACCAAAAAATAAGGAAGGAAAATAAAAATCAAATAGTTTTAAAAGGAGCTAAAGGCCATAATTTAAAAAATGTGACTTTAACTATTCCTCTTGGTAAAATGGTGTGTATAACCGGAGTATCTGGTAGTGGAAAATCATCCTTAATTCACCATACATTATTTCCTATTCTCAACCAGTATTTTTTCAATAGCAAAACTAACCCTCTTGAATATGAAGATTTTGATGGGCTAAAGGAAATAGACAAGGTTATTGAAGTTGACCAATCTCCAATTGGAAGAACACCAAGATCGAACCCTGCAACTTATACTGGTGTATTTACTGAAATTAGAAATTTGTTCGCCCAAATGCCTGAATCAAAAATCAGGGGATATGATCAGGGCCGCTTTTCTTTTAACGTTAAAGGTGGACGGTGCGAAACTTGTGAAGGTGCCGGAATGCGGTTGATTGAAATGGAATTCTTACCTGATATTCACGTTCCCTGCGAAACATGTAAAGGAAAACGTTACAATAGGGAAACTATAGAAGTACGATTCAAAGGGAAATCTATTTCTGACATCTTGGATATGACAGTAGACCAGGCTGTAGAATTCTTTGAATTTCAGCCTAGGATTTTTAAAAAAATAGAAACTTTAAAAGAAGTAGGTTTAGGATATATCACATTAGGTCAACATGCTACCACACTTTCAGGGGGCGAAGCTCAAAGAGTAAAGCTTGCAACTGAACTCTCAAGAAAAGATACAGGTAAAACACTTTATATCCTTGATGAACCCACTACCGGTCTACATTTTCAGGATATTCAGCATATGTTAGATATTCTGAATAAGTTGGTTGAGAAAGGAAATAGCGTGCTGATTATTGAACATAACCTTGATGTTATAAAAGTTGCTGATTGGATTATAGACATGGGGCCGGAAGGTGGTCGTAGTGGTGGCTATATTATTGCTGAGGGAACCCCTCAGCAGGTTGCTAAAGTGAAAGAAAGTTATACAGGGAAGTTTTTAAAACTAGAATTGGAAAGCTTGAACTAACATATCTTGAATACAAAACGTATTTTAATTCTTCAATCAAACTACATTCCCTGGAAGGGGTATTTTGATTTAATAAATGCGGTTGATGAATTTGTGGTTTATGATCTTGCTCAATACACTAAAAACGATTGGCGCAACCGCAATCAGATTATCACACCCTCAGGCTTAAAATGGCTTACTATTCCGGTTAATTACAAATATTCAGAAGGAAAGGCTATAGATGAAATCGACACTTCTAATTCAGATTGGTGTAACCAGCATTGGGACTTGCTTAAGCATAATTACTATCATTCACCATGCTTTAATGAAATAGAAACACTCCTGGAACCATTATATTTAAATAACATTCATACAAGGTTGAGTGATATTAATCTGGCTTTTATCTGCCAGATAATGAGTTATTTAAATATTGAGACGAAAATATTGAGTTCTAGAAATTTTCTATTGCCACTTGGAATTAACGAGAAGCTGGTATCAATCTGCAAACAAAGAAATGCTACCCAATATATTACAGGTCCGTCAGCTAAGGCATATTTGAACGAAGAACTGTTTGCAAAAGAAGGCATAGGTGTTAAATTCTTTGATTATAATGGCTATCCCGCATATGCGCAATCAATTTCGCCATTCGAAAATAAAGTGAGTATATTGGACTTACTTTTTAATACAGGGAAGAATGCTGTAAATTATATGAAAACATTCTAATGATTTTTAGTGTAGTTAGCCCGGTTTATAACGGCGAAGGAATACTTTTTGAGCTTGTAAATAGAATAAAATCATCGCTTGCCAATTTTGAAGGACAATATGAGATTATACTGGTTGATGATGGCAGTATAGATAATAGCTGGAATGAAATTGAATCCATTGCTTTAGGATCTTCTCAAATCGTAGCAATAAAGCTCACGAGAAATTATGGACAGAACTTAGCTATCAGGGCTGGAGTAGATATTTCTGCAGGCGATTTTATTCTTGTTATGGATTGTGACTTGCAGGATAATCCAGAATACATTAATCTTTTATATCAAAAAACCCAGGAAGGTTTTGATATAGTCTTTACAAAAAGGATTAAGCAAAAGCATAATGTTGTTAAAAAGGCACTATCCTCGGTTTATTATCTTTTGTCAAGCTATTTAATATCAGGATTATTTTCTGAAAGATATGGTTCAATGGTAATTTTTAACCGGAAGGTGGCTAATTGCTATATGCTGGTAAATGACCATAACAGTCATTATTTGCAAATATTAAATTGGATTGGTTTTAGAAAAACGCATGTTTTTATCGAACACGCCGAGCGATTTAAAGGTCAAAGTTCATATACGCTGAATAAGCTTATAATTTTAGGGTTGAACTCGATTATTGCACATTCAAATAGACTGCTGAAGTTTTCGGTTTACAGTGGTTTCCTTTTGTTGTCCATTTCCTTTTATTACTTATTTATTAATATTTTTTCTCGGGATTTAGAAAATACAAAATCCAATCATTTTATGCTTATGGCGGGAATATTTTTTTCTTCAGGTATTATTTTATTAAATATGGGTATAATAGGATTGTACATTGGCAGAACTTTTAACCAAACTAAAAATATGCCTTTATATTTTGTAGAGACACAACTAAACAGCACCGATTGAACAATATATTGTTAGAGGGGAATCAATATTTTTCTGAAAAATTGAAAATTTATGGGCCAACACCCAAAGGAGTTGACTGGAATTCTGAACCTTCCCAAATCTTGAGGTTTCAGGAGTTTGCCAAGTTATTGCCTTTAAAAGGGACAAAATTTACTTTTTGCGATTTTGGCTGTGGATACGGTGCCTTCTTAGAGTTTATAAGAGATAAAAATCCGGAGTTGGTTTATACTGGTTACGATATTAATGAAGATATGATTAAATCTGCCCAGGAGATGTTTAAATCCTTTGACCTGTCGCCAAATTGGACAACGTCACTAGTGCAAGGTCAACAATTTGAATATACAATGGCATGCGGTGTATTAAATCTGAAACTTCATGCTACGGATAATGAATGGATTGATCATGTTAAATTTACGCTTCATGAGTTAAACTCAATTACTTCTAACACCTTTGCTTTTAATATTTTAACATCCTATTCCGACCCAGATAAAAAGAAAGATTATTTGTATTATGCCGATCCATGCTTTTGGTTTGATTACTGTATAAAAAACTTTTCAAAAAATGTATCCCTTAGACACGATTATGGGGCATATGAATTTATTATCCAAGTAAAAAAATAGGTCATTGTTATTTTTTCATAAACCTTTTTATCAATATATCTGTTTAAAATTCGATAACAGGCGTTATCAGCTCTGATAGAGCTTTTGTTCAATTAAAGAAAGGAGGTGCAAATGTCTAGTCCCGATCAATTATCTGGTATTTCAAATTTGTTAATCCTCAATGGTGTGACTTTCTAAAAAGGAGACCGCGATTTATCAGATTTGATTATCAGATAGATTATCCAAGGATTTGAAAAGCCCCATCTGCTTAAAAATTGGCATTTGGGGCTTTTCTCTTTTGATAATTTAAGATGGTTTGACCCAGCAGGAATTCCGCTTAATGAGTCTGGTCAATTAGTTTAATCCTTAAATTCTCTGAAGTTTCTATAGTTGAATGCAGCGCATCCTCACCTTTTAATAAACCCATTGCAAGTGACTCTCCAAGGTTCTTTTTAAGTTCTTTACCTTTAGTTGATCTAATAAAAAGGGTTATTCCAACTCCAGTGGCTAAACCCAAAAGAAATTTATAGCTCATTAGTGTAATATTTTGTTTTCTCAGGTTCTGAAATTACCATGCCAATATCAATAAAATTGAATTGGTTTCCTGGATCACGCAATTCAAACAAGCTAATTAATTTAATACGTTTACTATTGCCAAAAACTTGATTTCAGATTCAATCACAATATCATTAGTATAGGTTTTAACCAAAACAGTCTCAATTTTTAAGTAATAAGTTGGGCTTTTTATATAAGCCGAAATATCATTTCCCGTTGGATCTAGACTAATCGAAGAAGGTGATGGAGTTATTGAATTTATATTGTCTTTTGTTGCAATCAATTGTTCACCAATACCTTTGGCCCCAAGAAAAATTCTGATTTTTTTAACAAAATCAAACTTTTGGGTAGATGGTGACTTGATGTTTAGGCTTAAGCCCTCAATAACAACACTTTTTACTTTATTAATATCAAGGTTATTTTTGCTGAATTCCCCTGGAATTGTATTTGTTACTTCAGGTGTATTGAATGTAATAGTTGTTTCTGGTAAGGCAACTACCATGTCAGCCATTTTAGGAAGGGTAAATTCACTTTTCTCTGTAAATCTGAATGGTACATCCAGGACATCTTTAGCTTTACTTTTTTTGCAGGAACTTAGAATTCCTATGGCCAGGAATAAGGGAATCAGATATTTCATAATTGA
>JACMRH010000056.1 GCA_014376535.1 Cytophagales bacterium
GCCTGCTCCTGAGGGAATGCCAGCCTTATCTAAGGAGGATAAAAACAAAGTAATGCATGTCGCTTTGCCTACACTGGCGGGTGTGGAAATAATGGGAACTGATACTTTGGAGAGCATGGGACATTCTACTGTAATTGGAAACAACACTACTATTAGTCTGGAACCTGATTCAAGAGAGGAAACAGAAAGGTTATTCAAGTTACTTTCACAAGGATCAACAGAAATAGCACCTTTGGCAGATCAGTTTTGGGGTGCACTTTGGGGATGTTGTCTAGATAAATACGGAATTCGCTGGATGTTCAACTTTCCTTTGAAAAAGTAAACAATTGCAGCGATGCATATGTCCATTCTGAATGCAATTTATCCTTGCAGGAAAGATTCACAAAGGCACAGGTTTTTAAGAAAATTGGAAACCGATTTTGATTGGAAAGGACTCCTCAAATTGAGAAAATAAGAAAAGGTATAGGCAAAGCATTGGAGGCAAAACTTAATAAAATTTACACTCCTTCTTCCCGGTTTGATGAGAAATTTAAAGGCAATTCAATCACATTCTTTACCAATGAACATGGAGAGCCATATTCTCTTTATATAGGCGAAAGAACCGCCAATGGAAGTATAAAAGGAGAATTTTATTCCCGTAGAATTAAAAAAAGGGAGGGTGGAAAAATTATTCTCAGCCATTGGGACAATCAAGGCAAAGTTTCTGGAAAGCATTTCTAGATTTTAAATCTGTAAGTTTTTTTATACATAAATTCTCTACAACTACTGATGCTTCGCTCCAAGCGAAGGCATCAGTGTTTATTTCCTCACAATTTTTATGTGAAGTAACAATTTCACTCTACCCGGAATGGTGCGAATTCCTAATTTCGGAATATCTAAATTTAACTGTTTACGTTTCTATCTTAAGGAAGTAGTAGACACACTGTACTTCTAACTAAGATGAAATATTTGCAATTATATCTGCCTTACCAAAGATTGATTTTCAGGAGACTTTTAGTAATAGGTTTCTCCATTTTTACAATTAACTCTTTTGCACAGCTTGCTCAGAAGAAACAATGGGATGGGCAATTTCAAATCAGAATGACTGCTTCTGTAGGCCTACAGCCTGTATTTATAAATGCGGTTGAAGCGGTCAATAACCGCCTTTTGGCTGAAAGTATTATTACTGAATCAATTACACAACGTTCAGGAACTTTGCAGGATATGAACAACAAGTTTAAAAACGGCAGTACAAATGCGTTTGAACTTCATGATGTACCTAAGTCTGCTTTAATGTGCACTATGGCAAATACAGCAGGATGTCTTGACGGTTATACAACTTCTGCGGGAAGCTGTTCCGCAGGAACTTTAAAGTATACTCCTGATCAGGAAAGTAAATATGTAGCAATGACATACCCTGATTATGACACAGATCAATCGACCTTTAGTTCTTCTATGGGAGAGTTGGAAATTCCTAAATGTGCCGAAATAGAAAATGCCTACCTGTATTGGTCGGGTACTTTCAAGAGGGGCTCGGCTGATCCGGCCATAACTTTAGTACCTGGAATTCTTAATACCTACAATCCTGCAACCGGAGGGGTAGCAAATACAGAAGTTTTTAATGTTTTGAAAGGTGGAGGTGGATATAATCAGGTAAAATTTAAGGTTCCCGGGGGAACATACGTGAATGTAAATGCAGGAGGAACACCATACGATGATGGTGAAAGATTTGTATGCGTCGCTGAAGTCACGGCTTTGCTAAAAAGCGCTGCTTCTGGAAGTGGCCAATTCTGGGTTGGGAATTTAAGATCTTATCCCATCCAGGGCAATGGTGGTTCAAGTAGTGGCTGGACTTTGATTGTAGTTTATAAATCTCCTTTAAATCCACCAACATTAATTTCTCTTTGGGATGGATTGCTCGATATTGGAGCCGGGGCCAATTTTGATCTATCCGGATTTCAAGCACCGCTAAGTGGACAGTTTGATTCTTATGTAGGTATTGGAGCCTTAGATGCTGAGGATGTTGTAAATGAATTAAAAGGAAGCGCTGGTAATTCTATCAAGTTCAATGGCGGAAATGGGGATATTCTCATAAATCAGATGACCGAACAGGATCCTGTTCGGCTTTATAATTCTAACGGATATCCAGCCAAATGTGGTGGCAGTGCAAATAAGGACGGTTGCAACAAACCCTTATACGATGCCAATTGGTGTTCTTCCTATGATGGTGCCTTAAGTTCTCAGATTACTTCTTATTTCGATTACAACATGAAGAACGGTAATCAAATAACGCGGCTGCCTAACATTAAAAATACACTTGGATATGACCAGCACCATATTAAGCTAAAAGATGGCTCTGTTAAAAATGGTGCAATTACTGCGAAACTAACCGTTCAGCCGCCATACAATGGTGGTGCAAGCATTTTTATGGCTTATATATCAGTTGTTCAGTTTCAGCCAAAACTTGTTTTAAAGAAAGCAGCAGACCAGGACCAAACAACAACTGGTGTTAAAAGAACTTATACTCTTAAACTTATAAACCAGGGCAACCAGGATTCATTCGGAGGAGATATTTTGTTTGATACTTTAGATCCTGTAACTAAGTATGTTGCCAATTCTGTTAAATCGAAGAATTTCATAAACGGAAATCCTCTTCCCGGTTCTATTTTAAATCCCGCTTTGGCTGGCACGCCGACAGGTCAGGAACTACGTTTTACTATTCCTATAATTAAAAGAAATGATTCCTTAGAAATCACATTTGATGTAGATATTCTCACTATAACTGACCCAATAGCTAAGGATCTGTATGACAATAAATGCAAAAGAACAATATTGAATACTGCCTGGATCCAATACAAGAAAAACTTGTTGAATGAGAAATTAAAGGCAAAAAGTAACGCTGTAGAATGTGAAGGCGGTTCGGAAGTGAAAATTACTATAACAGGCCTAGGGAATACACCAAGGGCCTTAACAACAGTTGATGCATCTAATTACAGTAGTGAAAGAATTGTAAAACACGTAAGAAGACAAATTTTTCTGCAAGGCCAGGCCATTGCCTCCGATACTGCAGCTTATGTGATTTATGATGTAAATGGAAATGTTGTTTCAGCAAATGACATCTTTCCAACCAGCAGCGGAAATGCGGTTTATCAAGGGCGTAGAAATTTAAATTCAACAAGTTGCCAGGATATTATTTCCATCACTTTTAAAATCTGTAATATTCCAACTTTTAATGTTGTGCAACCTCCTGCCCAATGTGAAGGAACTTACGATTTGCTAAATGCAGTCAGTAACCTTAATCCCGGAACAGCAGTCTTGAACTTTTATTCAGATACAAACGCTGCACCAATTCAACCAAAAGTTTCATCAAGCGGTGTTTATTATGTCCAGGCTACAAATGGCAGCTGTTTTTCAAAATACCTTAAAGGAAAGATTACAGTTACAATTAATTCCAATCCTACCATTGCCGTCACACAGCCTAATGCCCAGTGCAAAGGAACTGTTGATTTAACCGCTTATGTGGTTAAAGCACCAGCAAGCTCAATATTGGCTTTTTATACAGATTTAGCAGCGACTTCCGATGAGGTAACAAACCTTGTTGCAATATCCGGAACCTATTATGTTAAAGCTAACTCAAATGGCTGTATCAATAACCCAATTCCATCCATCACGGTTGTTATTGACACAACTCCGAATCTCATTATCACAACTCCTTCTGCAATTTGCGCTTCATCAGGAATCAGCGTCGATTTAACAGCACCGGCTGTAACAAACAATAGCTCAGGATTTTCGCCGCCATTTTCTTATTTCAATGATGCAGCCGGAACTTCAGTTTTGAATGGTCCCGGCTCCGTTTCCCCTGCTTCAACTACAACTTATTACATCAAAGCTATAAACGGAACATGTTCAACAATAAAGCCTGTAACAGTTACTGTTAACACATTGCCAACAGCATCAATAAGTGGAGGTTCTGTCTTTTGTTCTGAAGATGCCAGTAAAAAGATTACAATAGATTTAACAGGTAATGGACCTTTTAGCATTGATTATACTGATCCTTCAGGAACAAGCAACAATCTGACTTCGAATAGCTTAAAAGCATTTATTTCCTTGGCGGCCAATATTTCGGGAGATTTTACTTTAGTTAAAGTCACAGACAAGAATTTATGTGAAAACAATGTTTTCGCCAATAATAAGACTACGGTAACCAGATATACCAAACTGTTGGTTTCCAATACTTCAGCTGTATGTGATTACAGCACAAAAAATGCTAAAATAAGTTTTGATGTTACTGGAGGCAAACCTGCTTATACTTTTACACCTACAGAAACCAGTTTCAACGCACCCAATTTTGCTGCTGTAATTCCTGCAAATGGAAGTACCTATTTTGATTATAAAGTAAGTGATGTTACTGGTTGCCATTTAAATACGAACGTTGCCGCTTATTCCAATACCATAGATTGCTCATGCCCCGTGAAAGCTAGTATTTCCAACAAACCTGGTAGTCCGTCTGCCATTTGCAATGATGGTTTAAGCAAAACAAAAATAATGGTAAGTGCTTCAGGATCAGTTTTAGGAGCTGCAGCTAACTATGCATTTACAATCACTACTCCGGGCGGGACATTAAACCAGTCTCAAGGTACCCTAACCAGTGCGGGGAATTATGAATTTGAAGTAGGCGAAGCTGGAAATTATTTACTTCAAACAGTATCAGATCAAAATTGCACCGGTGCAACCAGCGGATCTGCCAAAGTTTCGTTTTTAAATCCTACCGTTTCTATTAGTGGCATATTTGAGTTTTGTAGTGATGATACAGGCAGTATTCTAACAGCAAATGATAATAATACCGGGACAGATCCGGTAACAGGTACCAAATCAACATACAGTTGGAGTACTTCAGCAGGCAATATTTCTGGAAAAACTTTGGCTAAAACCAAACTTGTTGATGGTGAAACGGTTACTGTTACTATGACTCCTGGATATTCATGCCTGGGTAATCCAATTCAGGCAAGCCAAACTTTAAAAATTTATGCTAAACCAACCACGACCATTCTTGCAAGCGCACCAGAAATTTGTCCCGGTGATGTAGCAGTTTTGACAGCAGTTGGTGGAAGTGCCGCAATTCCTTCCACATTTGCCTGGTTTAAAAATGGTATAAAACAGTCTGAAACCTCAAATACTTTCCAAGCCAGAGATAATGGATCATACAAGGTCAGGATAACAAATGTTTTACCCACTTGCACCAGCGAAGCTATACAGTCAATACAGGTTCAAAATATAACAATAGATGCAGGAGAGGACAGGTCAATATTCAAGGGCGAAGCAGCACCTCTTATTGCAACAACAAATGGAAATCACAGTATCGAATGGTCACCAGCTAACACACTTTCAGATAAAAATTCATTACTCACTTTCGCAAGGCCTGAAGAAACAACACTTTATACAATTACTGCAATCAGCAATATTGGCTGTAAAGGTTCAGACTTTGTAACTGTCAAGGTTTTTATCCCATTGGATGTCCCAAATGTGTTCTCGCCCAACGGAGATGGCTTAAATGACAAATGGGTGATTAAAGGCATAGAAAAGTATCCAAATTCTAAAGTGAAGGTTTTCAACAGATGGGGAAGCGGGATATTTCAGGACAATGATGGATATGTCAATCCCTGGAACGGGACCCACAACGGAACCGAATTGCCAACTGCTACATATTACTATGTAATTGATCTGAAAGGAAGTCCGGATGGTTCTGATCATTCCATAAGCGGGTATGTTCTTGTTGTAAAATAATTTCTTTGATATTTATTCTCAATATTTAATAATTCAATTTCATGTAGTTAACTCAATATTAAACGATTGGCATATTTTTAATAGCTAATCGTTTTTGTGTATTGTTCCTTTCTCCAGCCTAATGTAAATTTCCGGCCTTGGAAGAAATGACGTTAAGAATTTCTCCAGCAGGGTTGGCAAAAGAAATACTGTCATATTAGCATCAAGTATTTAGTATCAAGACTGCTGCAAAAAATACAATCCATCATTTTACATGCACTACACACTACACACAACTAATAACGCAAAACTGAATATGGATTTTGTTCGTGCTAAGAGAATTTTAGCCATTTCAGTTACAGCCTTGACTTTTTGGTTATTTTTGGTCAAGCAAAAAGAACTATGAAGAAATGGTAAAAACCAGATCTTATTGGTTTTTTGTTCGAAAAATTACTCCTGAACGACATTGAAGATTATTTTGAGAAAAAATTAAAATGCGCCTTTCATACAATGCTCCCGTTGTCTTGAGTTTAACCTTTCTTGCATTAGGAATTTTTGTGATAACACATACAATTGCACCCTTTTTACAAGGTTGGTTTATAACCTATCCGATTTTCAATCTGGTTAATCCGATAGATTATTTCAGGTTGTTCAGTCATATTCTCGGACACCAGAATATTGAACACTTTGTAGGAAATTTTACCTTTATCTTATTGCTGGGACCTATCCTTGAGGAAAAGTATGGAAGTCAGCGCTTATTAGTATTCATTTTAACCACCGCCTTTATTACAGGTGTTTTGAATGCAGTATTTTTTAATACCGGATTATTAGGTGCAAGTGGAATAGTATTTCTTTTTATTTTACTTGCCTCATTCACCACTTTTAAATCCGGTGAAATACCATTGACCTTTATTTTTGTATTCGTGATCTTTATTGGGCAGGAGGTTTACAGTGCACTGGGAAATGACAACGTATCCCAGTTTGCACACATTCTTGGTGGAATGATCGGCAGTGTGTTTGGCTTTAAAGTGAATAAGACTTAGCAGACTAAATATTGATTGAATTGGAATAAAAATCAAAAATGGTGTAACCTAAAGTCCTCCCCATGGGGGAGGACTTTAGGTGGGGTTTATTTACTGCACTATTAATTTCCTCGTTACAGGCTTTCCGTTAGTTGTTAACTTTACAAAATAAATGCCCGCTTTAAGGTCTGAAACATCAATTTCCTGCACATAATTTCCTGCTGAAATCGAGGTAGGTTTACTAATTCTCTTAACTCTTTTTCCATTTGAATCTAGAATTTCCATTTCCAGTAATGCAGAATGTGCAGTACCGAAGTTTAATAATACAAAGTTTGTTGCCGGATTTGGGTAAAGCGAAAAGATTGCTGTAAGAGATTCCTGCTCGTTTAATCCTGTTATAACCATCGGTTTTTTAGGAGCAGGTATATCCAATTTTGCTTTCGCAGCCGAAACGCTAGTTGACATCTTAAGTTTATTAGCCGCATTTGAAACCACTGCACTTTTATATGGTGATTTAAAAGGACCAATTTGACCAGTTGTTTCGGCCTTTGATGTAGAATCCAGGATATTCACATAATACCAATCTGCCTGAGTAGAATCTTTCTTCACATCCAGCATCATATAACCTTGTTGTACAAGGTCTACATATTTTAAATGAGGATTGTAATACACAAATCCGGTGTTGCCTGCCATTGTGTCGATTTTAGTTTTTGCTAAACCAACTTGCCCCAATGAAAATGGATTGTTCATTTGATATTGTAAACCTAAGGCATTATTTAATGGCAAGGTTTCATCAAAGTTTTGTGAAGATATTCCGGGTGTA
>JACMRH010000490.1 GCA_014376535.1 Cytophagales bacterium
CTATGCATAAACCAGATTACCGGTTAATGGAAATGTTATATAGCAATGTCTATCACAAACTAGCTAAACATTTATATCCACAACAATATACATTAGATCAGGGAGGTTGCCTAAAGGAAGTAATAGATGGCAATAATTGTGATGAAATATATTATAAAGGGCTTGGAGGACCATATATTGAAAATGACTGCCCTTCACAGATAGGCTTTGGAGGTAGGCTTAAGGAGTTGATATACTATAAAAAAGCAAGCTCTGAAGAATGGGGCACTCGAATAATATCAAATACTGATAAACTTGAGGTTGAATCCGGAATTTCTGTTTCACCTAATCCTGCACATGGTAATTTAAAAGTTGAAATTTCATCCAATCTTAATAACCTAACTTTTACATTAACTGACTTTTCAGGAGAAAGGGTACTTACAAGCAAAACTCAACCTGGAATTCAAGATATTAACATCAACAGTTTGAAAACCGGACTTTATTTTTACCAGATTGTTGGTTCGGAAAAAGTGATTAAATCAGGAAAGATCATAATTGAATAATACGGTATTATATTAAATCTCCAAGATGAGATGCCAGACATTTGTCTGGCATTTTTTGTTTTACACGAGCATAAATCTAAAAAAATTCACGTTGACGAAGTTTGAACCATCTTACGATGGAGGATAATCTGATTAAGATTTAATAGCAATGCATATCTTTACAATATTATGCAAAAGCTTATCATCAAAAATTTTCGGCAAATTTCTTATGCAGAAATAGACATCAAGAAATTCACCATTTTTATCGGGCCACAGGCGAGTGGGAAGAGTACTATAGCTAAGCTGGTTTATTTTTTTAAATCCCTTAAACAAGATTTCCTCAAATTATTAATTGAAAGTGAAGAAAAACCTTCGGAATTACATATAGAGTATATCAAAAGCATCGAAGAGAAGTTTAAAGTATATTTTGGATCTTCTTTTGAACTAAGTGAAAAATTTGAATTAAAATATTTTTTTTCTTTTGAAGAGAATCTATATATAAGGCTTTATAGAAAGGTATCACTTCAGGTCGAATTTGAAAAAACTTATTTTTCCAAAATTATATTAGAAACAAAAATGGTAAGTGAAAAAATAAAAATTTTTTCACAGAAAAAGACAAAGACTGAAAGCAGAGTAGCATATCAATTCTACGACTCTATTAAAGAGAAATTTTTAAAAGATTTGCAAACAGTCTCTGATAAAGTTTTTTATGATGATCGAGATCCTATTTTTTTTCCTGCAGGAAGGAATTTAACAGTGGCTTATCCTCAACATTTTTTAACACTCTTTTTTGGTGAACTTTCTAGCTTAATAGGTGAATTAAAGACAGATAATATTGAATCTAAGTCGATCGATTTACTACTCATAAAAGAATTTATTTCTTACTCACAATTTCTTTCTGATCAGTTTGTGGGCAGTGGATTTAATGATAATAATATATCGGATTATAATTCACAACACATTAGAACTGTAATAATTGATAAAACAAATAAAATTATTAAAGGCAATTATGAAAATAAAGATGGTACTGAAAGAATCACTTTTGGATCAACCAGATTAGATACGGTTAAACTTGCCCACGCCTCTTCTGGTCAACAAGAATCCATAAGAATACTTCAGGATATTTTCTTTATAATGAAAGGACACAAGGCATTTAGAATTTATGAAGAGCCTGAAGCTCATTTATTCCCTGAAGCCCAAAAACACCTGATAGAATTAATGGCTTTAATGGCAAACAAAACCCATAGCGAGGTTTTGATCACTACACATAGCCCTTACATCCTTTCTATTATAAACAATCTCCTTTTTTATAATCAGACCATTAAAAGAAACCCTGAATCAGCAGAATATATTAAAAAGCGCTTTGGCGCTGAAAACTTAGACGAAACTCAAAATGAGAGGATTTATTTAAGTCCAGATGAAGTAAGTGTGTATTCATTAGGAAAAGATAAAGTAGAGCAAATAATAGATCCTGAGACTGGGTTAATCGGAGCTAATTTTCTAGATCAGGTCGCTGAAGAAATTTATCAGGACTTTGATTTTATGTACCCATTAAACCGCAAAGAGGAAAATTAATGAATTTTTTAACCAAACTAAAAGAAGCATTTCCGGAGAGAACAACTGCAGAAACCATCATTACTACACCTCAGGTTTTTGTTTTGGAAGATGCTGTATCACAACGATCATCAATAGTTGAAGAGAAAACTTATCACTGTTTTGAAATAACTAAAACGGAAGATATAGGACCTCTTGTCCATATTTGCACAGACGGTGATTTTATAAAAAGAGGAGAATTTTACAGAGGTTCGCTTTTACCAAATAACCGATCGGATTCGCTGATTTTTTCTTCCCAACAAATTCTTTTTTTAGAATTAAAACTTAATGTTGAAGATCGGAATTCGTCCAGGGAAATATTCAAAGGAATTGATCAGCTTGAAAACTTCTTTACTTTTCTAATTGAAAACTTAACCGAAGAAATATTTCATTCTTACTTCAAAACAGAATCAACCTTTTTCAGAATAGGAATAAGGGCAACTCCCAATACCCGATGGCAAAGGAATCAGGAATTTATAAACAGGAAAGCTCAATTTGGAGGAAAAACAGGTTGGTATGATTTAGAATACTCAATAAGCTTTAATTTTAACTAATTACTACAATCCACACAACTTTGACAAAGTTCAAAACTTTGTCAAAGTTAAACCTCAAATAAAAAATGGCCGAAGTAATATACAACGACGACAGTATCAAGTCTTTAGATTGGAGAGAACACATCCGTTTACGTCCCGGAATGTATATTGGGAAATTGGGTGACGGATCTGCTTACGACGATGGCATTTACGTTTTGGTGAAAGAAATTCTTGACAACTCCATTGACGAACACGTAATGGGAAATGGCAGAACCATTGAAATAAAAGTAACAGATCATCGGGTAGAAGTCCGTGACTTTGGACGTGGAATTCCATTGGGAAAAGTGATAGACTGCGTTTCCAAGATTAACACAGGTGGAAAATACGATTCTGGAGCTTTCCAAAAATCTGTTGGATTAAACGGTGTAGGAACAAAAGCAACCAATGCATTGTCTGCCTATTTTAAGGTACAATCAATTCGTGATGGAAAGACTAAAATAGCCGAGTTTAAAGAGGGTATTTTGCTAAAGGATCATCCTGAAAAGCCAAGCTCTGACCGAAACGGAACTTATGTTGCTTTTGAGCCTGACAATAACATTTTTAAAAATTACCGCTACATACCTGAATTTCTTGAGAACCAGATCTGGAACTATGCTTATTTAAATGCCGGACTAACACTCAATTATAACGGACAAAAATTTCATTCTGAAAGAGGCCTGTTTGATCTGTTGACAAATAAAACAGATGTAGAAACAAACCGCTACCCAATCATTCATCTAAAAGACAAGGACATTGAAGTGGCCATTACTCACAATGGGAATTATGGGGAAGAATATTATTCTTTCGTAAACGGACAATACACAACACAGGGAGGAACCCATTTGGCTGCTTTCAGGGAAGCATTTGTTAAAACAGTTCGTGAGTTCTACAAAAAAGATTTTGAAGCTTCTGACATTCGTTCAGCTATTGTTTCAGCTATTAGTATCAGAGTTCAGGAACCTGTTTTTGAAAGTCAGACTAAAACGAAGCTGGGTTCACAGAATATGGCTCCGGATGGGCAGTCTCTCAGAACTTTTGTAAATGATTTTGTTAAAAAACACCTTGACGATTACCTGCATAAAAATCCTCAGACTGCCGATGCTTTGATGAAAAGGATCCTTCAATCTGAAAGAGAAAGAAAGGACATCGCCGGGATTAAAAAACTGGCAAATGAAAGAGCTAAAAAAGCAAATCTTCACAATAAGAAACTTCGCGATTGCCGTGTGCATTTAGGAGAAAGCAAAGATGAAATACGGTTTCTTACTACCTTGTTTATTACCGAAGGAGATTCGGCAAGTGGTTCTATCACCAAAGCACGCAATGTGCAAACTGAAGCAGTCTTTAGTTTAAGAGGAAAACCGTTGAACTGCTATAGCCTTACAAAAAAGATAGTTTATGAAAATGAAGAATTCAACCTGCTTCAACATGCTTTAAATATAGAAGATGGTTTAGAAGGCTTGAGGTACAACAGAATTGTAATTTCTACAGATGCAGATGTGGATGGTATGCACATCCGTTTATTGATGCTAACCTTTTTCCTTCAGTTTTTTCCTGATCTGGTACGAAACGGGCACTTATATATTTTGGACACCCCCTTGTTTAGAGTAAGAAATAAAAAGGAAACTATTTATTGCTATAGCGAACAGGAGAAACAACAAGCAATCAAAAAATTAGGAACAAAACCAGAAATCACGCGATTCAAAGGTCTTGGAGAAATATCACCTGACGAGTTTGGGCAATTTATTGGAGATAATATCAAGTTGGAACCTATCATTTTAAGAAACGATACATCCATACAAAAGCTATTAGAATACTATATGGGGAAAAACACTCCTGACAGACAGAACTTTATTATTGATAATTTACGGTTTGAAGTGGATGTGGTAGAAGAGGCACACTTACCAGCTGAAGAACTAATTTATTAACCATTACTATAACAAAATGAAAAGCATCGTAATTATCCTCTATTTATCAAGCTCGATTCTCTACGCACAAAGCTCCTGCGACATGCCGGTTATTACAACGCAGCCTGTAAGCGCAAACAATTGTTCAGGTTCTTCTGCCTCTTTATCCGTAAGTGTTGCCGGACAGGGTAGCTTCAGTTTTCTGTGGAAAAAAGGAAATGCAACTGCAAACAGTACAGGCCCAACGTTAGTTTTTCCAGTTTTATCTATGGCGGATGCCGGTACATATACTGTGACCGTTAGTAATGCATGTGGTTCTATCCAAAGTGCTTCAGCAGTAGTAAATGTTACATCAAACGAGTTTCCAGTTGTTCACCTTATTTTAGGCAAAATGATGATGTGTGAATCAGAAGGCCCTACTCAGATATTTGCTAATGGTTCAGGAGGAGGCTCTGCACCAATTTACAAATTGTATGACAAGGGAATATCGGTAACTGGTTTTCAGACATCATCGTCATTTTCATATCCTTTTACTCCCGGTCAACACAATTTATCTGTTGAAATGTTGTCTAATGCAACTTGTATTGCTCCAGGGGCAGCAAATCTTGTCAGGAGTTCTGATGAAATGCTTACAATAGATCCTTTGCCTACACTTTCTAATGCAGGACAGGACTATACAACATGCGGAAATTCTTATCAACTACAGGCAAATCAGGTCTTAAGTGGATCAGGAACCTGGAGTGTAATTTCAGGCAAGGGTGATATCAACGATCAGAAGAATCCTAATTCCTTAATTACTAATTTATTTGGAACAACCAAACTAGCCTGGATTGTATCCAGTCAGCATAATATTTGCCCGGCTTCGATGTCACAGGTATATATTACAAGGGTTAGTGATATTACTTCCCCTTCGTCTGTGAGTTCTCAAAGCAAAACTATAAGTTTTGGTGCTCCTGCTCCCTTGCTGAGTGGAGTCCCATTGCAGCCAAATGAAGTAGGCACTTGGACTTCTACCGGCTTAGCCACGATTACTTCTAATGGGCAAACAGGGAATCTGCTATTAGGAGTAAATACGTTTAACTATACTATAATATCTGCAATTTCCGGTTGCCCTCCAGCTGTTGCATCAGTAGATATAACAGTCGCAAATCCGCTAAGTATTGCTTCTGCTTTAAATACGAGTGAACATGCTGTTTTCCCCAATCCATTTACCAAAGAAATCTATATCAATAATCTAAAAGAGGCATATGATTTGAGAATTACAGATGCGAAAGGCAGCATCAAACTCGTGCAGACAGTAAATACATCAGAAAATACAATAAGCACAAGAGAATTTGAACCCGGCATTTATTTTCTTCAATTAAGAAATAAAAAAGAAACAACTTATTTTAAAATGCTCAAGCAATAAAATATAGATTATTGTTTCAAATATTTAAGTGCACCTGCTTGGTATTATAAAACACTACTCTATATTTGCAGTCCCAAATCAAAAGCGGGAGTAGCTCAGTTGGTAGAGCACGACCTTGCCAAGGTCGGGGTCGCGAGTTCGAGTCTCGTCTCCCGCTCATTTTGAAGTGAAAAGTGGGTGTGGTTGTTAAAATTCCACACCCACAGTTTTTTAAAAACATTGACGTAAGTCAATAGCCGGGATGGTGGAACTGGTAGACACGCAGGACTTAAAATCCTGTGACCCTTAAAGTCGTGCGGGTTCGATTCCCGCTCCTGGTACTAAGCCGAAGATATACTCTTCGGCTTTTTTTATGTTGAAATGTTATGGATTTTATTGAAGAATTGAACTTTCATCGAACAACCGAGACTTCTCCGACCTGTTTGTATGGTCCTTTATAATTTGGGCATTCACCTTCGTAAGTAACCAGCCAGGCATAATTTCCTATTGGCATTGCCTCGTTCCTGTAATTTCCATCCCAGGATGCACCGTGGTCTTTAGTCGCATAAATTACTTCGCCCCAACGACTAAAAACAGTTAGATTAAAGTTGGTAAAGTATTTGCCAAATATCTTTAATGATGAGTTGACATCGCTAGAAGATGGAGTAATTACATTGGGAACAAATAACCTTGGTTCACAACATATATTCACAGAAACCGGAATGCTTGCTTTGCATTTATTTTTATCCTCAACAACCAACAAGTATACAGTATTAGTATCTGGATGAACACTTATAGTAGATTGCGTTCCAATCACCTGATTTCCAACATACCAATAATGATTACCTTCAGAAAAATTTGCATTTAATAAAACCGGAATATTGTTTTCGTTACAATACACCTGGTTCTCCTGAATTTGCAGCTTTGGTAAAGGAAAAATAACCGAATTAATAGAGTTTGTCACCTTACAATCTCCAATGTTCAGTGATAATGCATAGGTGGCTTTCTGATTAAAATTAATTTGTTTCCATGAGCTGCTGGGTACCATTTGGCCATTTATTTCCCAACTATGGTTTAAAACATAAGAAGTTTCTAAACTGGGATTGTAAAGAATGGCATCAATTTTACCATCTTCTCCTGAACAAACACCTGTGCTTGAAAGGTAGAACTCTGGCAATGGAACCCCTGATAATTTCGCAGAAATTTCACTGGTGCAGCCTAAGCTGTCTTTCACACTTAACTTAATGGTTTGAGTGAAATTTGCAGCTGTCATGGTAATAGATTGTTGTAAACTATAGGCACCATTATTCCAGCTATATGTTGCTTTTTGTAGTATAGGTGCTTGAAAATTTACCAAACTTCCTATACAGGCTTGCTTATCAGCCAGATTTAATACCGGTGGTGAAGATATTGTAGTACTAGCAGAAGAAATACAAGTCCCTTTTTTATACAAAAGGGTATAATTACCACTTTGGAAAATATTCAACGTGTTGCTGATAACTGAGGTGTTTAATAATGAATTGTCCTTTAACCAACTAAAATCACCTCCGATTGGTACAAAACTTACAACTGGTGTGAGACTTAAACCATTTTTAAAACAAAGATGTGCAGGAAGAGTAATTTGTGGAGGGGAAATTGCTGTAATAATGAAATCATCGGTATTAGAGCAACCTTCAGGAGTTTCGATAGTTAGTGACACAATGGTATTTTGGACCGGAGTAAACGTTAGAAAATTTTTCAATGAAACCGCGTCCTTTTTTACACCATTTTCCATGTAAGTCCATTTGTATTTGTACAAAGAATTATTGTAAACACTTCTGGTAAATTGAGGTCCTAAACAAAAGGCAGTATCTGCTCCTGCATCAGCAATAGGAATAGCAGCAAATCGAATTTCCATCGTGTCTTTTCTGTCGTCACAACCCAATTTGCTGACTGTTCCAATAAGTTTTACTGATGTATTTTGATTAGCCAAACTTAAAGCCGTAGAATTTCCGGTTGAAGGAATTGGTATTACAAGTGCATTAGTACTCTGCCAGGAAATGGAGTTGGGATCATTTGTGACTTTTGCTAATACAGAAAAAGTTAAACTGTTCATATTTTCACAGAAAACTGTATCATGTGGTAGCTTGATTGTCGGAGGATTGTAAAACTTCACTTTAATAGAATCCTTAATATTTGGACATGTTGATCCTACCTCAGTTGAAGAAACAATAATATACAGCGAGTCCTTATCAAGGTCTGCAGCATCAGCCATATATTGTAAAGTTTTCTGAATACCTGATTGTAAAACAGTTGTGCTGCCGGACTTGGTCCATGTTAAATCAGATATATTAGAAGTTGTTGCAGTAATACTGAAAGCTGAATGGTCTTTACACAAAGATGAAGGCCCTGATAAACTTAAACTTTTTGGGGTACCGATTTTGATGTTTACTGATTTTATATCTGAGCATGAAGGAGTGGAATTTGTGGTGGCTTTGATATAAAATAGACCTTGAATATTTAGTGCTTGTACCTGGGTCGGACTTAATGCATTTGTTCCATTTGTAGCGTCGAATAATGTATTGAAATAGCTTAAACTAGCCGAACCGATTGTACTTCCGGATATAATCGCAGGATTTGTAAGGTTCACAGAAGTTGCGCAAGTCACCTCAGGGTCTGTTATTTTCAAAACAGGATATGCGGTTACTCTCAATAACGATACCGGCGAAATGACATTGCACAATGAATTTACGTTTGCAAGATTAGATTCACTCGTGGAAAGCACTAATCTATATAATGCACTGTCATCAGAGAAAGGTATATTATTTAATTCTAAATCAACATTATAATTCACCGAATTGGCTGTTTGGGTGGTTACTGTCCCAAGGTATGACCATACCTTTCCGTTATCTCTGCTAATTTGCCATTTGGAATATTTATAATCTGCATTGCCTTGTACACTTACGGTAAACATTCCATTTCCTTTTTCACAAACAGAAATCCTGGGTGTAATAGAAATAGTTGCAGGCGTACATGGGCGAAATATAATGTCATCAAGGACAATGTCATTTCCTGTTCCTCTTGAAGCGGTGGAAACCATAACCAATACGATGGAAGTAGAGGGGGACTTGAATGTGATGCCGTATTTTTGCCATGCGAGTGTAGTGGTATTGTTAATATTCCTGGTGCTGATAGAGTCGATAATATTTCCAGACAAATCCCGTATTTCAAACCGAACCTTTGGAGGAATAGAATTGACGGGTGTTGAAAATGATGAGGCTGGCTTAAAAATATTGGCCAGGTAAGAAGAAAATTCATATGTTCCACCTAAACAAAGATTGTCAACAGTATCTTTATAGAACTGGCCAAGTTTTTCATCTGCATTTACCAGCATCATATATCCTCTCCCGTCATTTGAGGTATGGTCATCGCCAGCTAACCAAACATTGGTGCCTTGTAACCGGAAGTCATTAGGAATTTGGTTTACTATACTATAAAAACCATCGTTTGTAGCGGCCTTGTTCCAAAGTGTGAATGTAGTACTGAAATTTATTTTAGCAGTGTTGTAAAGTGGTATGCCGGAACCAAAGTCATTAGAAATAATGGGATCGCCCAATATTCCTGTACACAATTTAGATTGGGATAAAGCAGATATAGTTGAGAGCAAAAAAAACAACCATATTCCAGCCAGAATCTTATACAGACTGCAATTAGACCAATATTTTATTGCCATTATCTTCTTGTTAGAATTTCAACTCGTTCACAATGAATTAATTGACAGCAGTTCTCTCAATAAAATTCATTTGACGATTTCTAAATACAATTAAGAAAGAGAAAAGTTACAATCTTCAAGAATAACAAATTTCATGACCATGAAAGTCAGATGAAGAAAAAGTAAATGTTGCAAATAAAAAGAGTCTTAGATAATTAAAATAGTAGCCATCACTCACAAAGTTTGTTCTGAGAGTCGAACTAAAAAGATCTTAAAGAAGGAGTATTATCTCAAGTATAGCATTCAATTTTCCATTGGGAACAGTTTCTATTATTTTCAGGTTGGTGTTGATTATATAACGGAACCGCACCAGTTTTCCAGAAAGTTTAGCTGGCTAATAAGAACAAATATCTGGTCTACTTTTATGGTAAATAAATCAGCAAGAACTCTTTTTGTGAGGAAATAAAAGACAATTCTTTATTGTGATTGATACAAAATTGATTTGAAGTGATAGTTCAAAGGGCATAAGTCTAAATGAGCCTTAAACAGTAAAGCAAATCACCAATACATCATCCAATTGTTCTTCACTACCTTTCCAGCTTTTAAACTGGGTTTCCAACACCTGATCCCTCACTTCAGGTTCCTGGGAAGCTATAGATACAAAAAGCTGCCTTAGCTGAGGATACATGAATTTCCTTCCCTCATCTCCTATCTGATCTGCATAACCATCTGTGAAGATCATGAAGCTGTCATCTTTTGAAAAAGGGATCGAATGGGTTTTAAATTTAAAATCTAGTGCTTTCTGGCGTCCTCCTATTCCTTGCCTGTCCGCAATGATCTGTTCAACCTCCGTCATTCCTTTGCGAAGAACATACAAGGAGTTATTTGCCCCCGCAAACTCCATAGTGGATTTGTTGTAGTCGAGGATGCAAAGAGAGATGTCCATGCCTGAATTCACTCCTGTACTGCCATATGTGTTCAATGCTTTTAATACTTTGGCATTCAACTGGCTCAATATCTGTCCTGCATCCAGGTTATTGTTATTCCTGACAATTTCATTTATGATCTCATATCCCAAAAACGACATAAAAGCCCCGGCAACACCATGGCCTGTACAATCAACCGCGGCAAGCATGGTTTTATGCCCATCCTGGTAACACCAGTAGAAATCACCGCTCACTACATTTTTAGGCTGGAAGAAAACGGATACATTGGGCAATATCTGCCTCATGAGCTCTTTGCCTGGAAGAATGGCGTTCTGAATGACTTTCGCCGATACAATACTGTCACTCAATTCTTTATAGACTGCCTGAGCCTTTTCCTTCTGTTCTGAAATTTCTATATTCTGAAGTTCCAGGGTACTTTTTTGATTTATTACCTTTCTTATAAGGAACGCGAGCAAAACCACCACTACCGACAGGCACAAGGCTATAAAGGTAACATACAGTATATGTTTGGTAGAAGATTCTTTTTCCAGTTGTTTTTCCTTTTCCAGTTTCAGAATTTTCATCTGGTTCAGTTTATTGATGGAATCTTTCTCAAGGAGAAGGGTGCTTAGTCTTTCCAGCAACTCGTCGCGCTGGCCTTTGTTCTGATTGTATGTTTTGTCGCCCTGGTAGAGCACCTTGGTTAAACGCTGGAGATTCAGTCTTAATTTCTTTTTTTCCTGTGGTGTAAATGTTTTTTCCGTTTCAAGCCTTTTCAGTATGTTTTTGATCTCAATAAGGATGGCAGCGTTTGCTTCTTCCAGTATCTTCTGTTCAGAACGGACCTGGTTGGTCACACTCTCAAACCTCAATTCCAGGTCATGGCTTGCATTTTCCTTTCCCGCAACAGTAGTGTTTACCTCATCAAGCTTTTTTGACTGTTTGGTAACTGCTGGTCCAATCTCATTATCAGGTGCTTTCTCGAGTAGAACGAGGAGTTCATTTTCTTTGTCAAAATACTCAACATTAACTGTCTGCCAGCCACTTTTAACGAACTTGAGGTTATCAATAATATCAGGCAGTTTTGCATTAGTGCGACCCAGGTCTATGGTAGAGGTTCCGGTACCTAATTTGTACTGAGCCTTTGGTCCGATTACAGTTACATTGGGAACAGCCTGATCATTGGCATCTAAAATTTTTACTTTCAGTAAAGTCTGAGACTGAACAGAAGCTGCCAAAAACAATAGAAACAGGATTATTGATGGTAGGAACCTACAAAGCTTTAAGGTATAGTAAAATGGAAACATAGGCAAAAGAATGCTTGGTAGTTTAGTAGAGAGAGTTGTTAGATTTTAATTTATCAGTAGACTTAATGTTGAATTTATCCCTTTTTTTGGATTTTTCCTGCTCTGGTGTGAAATTTGATGGCTTGCCGGCTTTATTATTTGCGGTGTTTGTTCCCTGTGACAGCAGTCTTCCAAAAATGATATATGAGATAGAATCTGAGCCTACTTTGGAATAAGTGGTTGCAGCAATTTCTCCTTCCTTTTTAAGTGGATCGGAAACAACGGGCTGATTAGAAGGTGCCTGGGCATGTAAATCAAGATTAGTAAAGATGAAGAATAGGAATATGCCTGATTTGAGAAACCACAAAAGAAAAAAAGGACTTTTCATAAGGGGCAACACATTGATTAAGGTCCTAATGCGCTTAACCAGAGTTTACGAACAATTCAGAGCATAGTTGCATATGAATTGCTGATTTGCCATGTTGAATAATTATATTCAGTATATGTAATTCCGAAGGATCTGATTTTAATTGCTATTTTTAGGGATCGAATTGGGTAAAGTAAAGAGCAGAGGTGGTCCCAAATTTAAAAATAACAGCATCATTTCAATTTATACTTTCGGGACTAGGAAGTACATTATTTTTATTGACACTTTTAATTGTTCAAACAGACAAGGTTTTTGGACAAACTGCCCGAGATAATAACCACAAGGAGCTTGCAAAGGGGAACTACTATTTAAGCAAACTGAGCCTGCCAAATGATAAGATAAAACATACCAACGACGCTGTGGTAATGCTTAGCGGAAGCGATTCTATTTTTTACTTCTCTCAAAAGGCCGCACCCTCCCATCATATTACAGAATTTCATTTTTTCCTTTTTCAAAAGAAAACTGCCCAGGAGATAAAGGTTCCTTTTGCTCCCGGATCAAAGACCGACAGGTTAATATGTGTAGACAAGGAGAATAAAACCTTGTTCTTTGATTTTGATGTGAACGGAGATGACATTTATTATTCAAAGTCTATCGGGGGGAAATGGCAAAAGCCTATGCCTTTCGCCCCGTTAAATTCTCGTTTTAAGGAATCGGGCATGTGCATTTCACCAGACAAAAAAAAGATAATTTTTGCCTCAAACCGGGGGAACGAAAATTTAAATCTGGATTTATTCCTGACCGAATACCAGGAAGACGGCTTGTGGCGAAAACCTCAGTTGCTCCGTACCCTCAGTTCAGACCAGGACGAAGACGACCCCCGATTTAGCCCGGATGGTAAAACACTCTTTTTCGCTTCCAAAGGTTTTAAGGGCTTTGGGAAATATGATCTGTTTTCATCGGCTTATGATTCAATAAGCAAAAGCTGGGGCACACCTGTCAATTTAGGTAGACAGGTAAACAGTGAGTACAATGAAATATCACCATGCCTGAACCAGAAAGGAATTCTGGCATTATTCAGCTCGGACCGGTTTTCAGTTTCGGAAGATTACCGTATTTATCGTCCGGTCACCGGTAACAAAACTTTATTTTCGGCCCAGGTGAACTCGAGTGATAGTTCACTTCAAATTGCTAACCTGATTCTGATCTTACAACCCGAAGACGCCTTGCCTGGCGATGATCAAAAGAAGATCATCTCCGAAACCGGTGTGTATGCTGACACCGTTTATTTCAACCGCTGGTACCTTCTCAGCATCATGGATAGTAACAACGTTTTACATTCCGAAAGAATCCTTTTAACAACATCCACATCGAACCGAACCTATTACCTGGACCTGAATAAAATAAAAGACCCTCATCTTATTTACGAAGGAAAGAAAATTCCACGTCTGACCAAATATATCTTTCGTTATGATGCCAACGAACTTCTTCCTGAGAAATACAATAAAAAAACATTGGAAAGAGTGGCAGAACTGCTTAGCCATCTTCATATATACAAGGTGGAAATTTTGTATCCTTCTAAACTGACGAAAGAACAGCTGGCCCTTGTATCCGCCAGAGTTGAGGGTTTAAAAAAGTACCTTTTGAAAAACAAGGCTTCGCAACAGGAAATCTCTGTAAGCAAGCTTTCTACATTAGCCGCTGAGCAGCTGTCTCTGAAAATGGAGTTTAAGCCTCATTTTCATTAATTCTTGTCATAAAAAATATTTTCAATGTCCTTATAAAGCCTGGTCCTGGCTTTACTATCATAATCAATGCATTTACGTTTTCTTCCTGCCCGGATTTTGGTATGCTGCAATTCAAACATTTTCAAAGGAAGTAAATAAGCAATTGCGATATCGTGTGAACCTGCCTGAGAGGGGCGTAATTTATTCAAAACTACTGCGTCATATGAATAGGCAATATTAAACTGCCTGTGGAAGGTATAAGCAACAACGGCAGCAACAGCTTCTGAACTGCGAAAGGTAACTCCTAATGCCAGCTTTTCTGAAATAATAAACTGGTTGTAAAGGTCGACCTGTACGGGGGCATGTGCTGTAAATTTTACCAATAACCTGGGATTGTAAAGCACAGAATTGTTTATGGAAAAATTCATTCCCGAAATCAGGTAGAAATGGCTTTGTTTTGTTCCTTCCCCTGCTCCAAAATAGGTGTACGGGTTCAGTGTTGGAATGGAAAGTCCGATTTTAAACTTGCTGTCATAATAATAAACACCCAGGCCAGTTTGCATCGCATACCGGTTAATGTTTGCTCCATTGTTCAATGCAGGATCTGTACTTAGAGAAGAGTTGGTTGGGTCGGTATTAGCATCTGAGAAATTTGTCTTCATTTCATTTACTCCCATTTGTATTCCGCCTGAAAACCGGCTATAGGTACTTAAACGGGCTATCACCGAATATGATACACCAACAAATGTGCTTTTGGTGATCCCCATTGACTCGTTCATGACATTAAGCGCCACAGCTGACCTGATCCTTAGCAATGGCATATCTACACACACCGAACTTGTGACAGGTGCAGTTTTTATTCCAACCCATTGCCTTCTGTGAAGGGCTACCAGACTTATCTTTTCCTTACTGCCTGCCGCTGCGGGATTAATGAGCGTGTAATTGTAATTGAAGAGGGTGAATTTTGTGTCTTGCTGACCGTACAAAGATGTATTCATGCAAAGCTGCATGCTGAGCACAAATGATAGGCATTTAAAAAGGGAAGCGTGTTTATTTGGTATTGACAACTTCAACGATTCAGGGTCAGATGTGTAGTGTATTTGACTCCGTTGCTTAATTCAGCCACCAAATAATAAGTGCCGACCGGAAGTTCCGATCCCTGGCAAGTCCCTTGTGTACAGGCTCCGGCCCAATCGTTTTTGTAATCAGCATTCCGATATACTAAATCGCCCCAGCGATTAAATACATTCAAAGCCACTCTTACCTGTGGTGAAAGGTGGTAAACAGTATAAAAGTCATTTATTCCATCTCCGTTAGGTGTAAACGCGTCAGGTAAAAAGGCTTCTCTTTTTTTGAGCACGATCTCCACTTTTGCATTGTCGCATAATTTCGGAACCCCTCTGTCGCAAACCTGATATTCTAATATTTCCACTGCATCTATTTCACTGCTTACTTTATACGTCCAAAAACCTTTTGAGTCAACGCTCAGCGTTCCGAAGCGCGGAGTGGTGATGAAAGAAAAATCCTCAAATTGAAGTTTGTCGTTAGGGTCAGAATCGTTGTCTATCGGATGGTTCTCAGCATTTAAGATCAAATCCTGGTCCAAAAACGCTGTATAATGATCATCATTGGCCTTTGGTTTGCAATTGTTTACAGATATAAACACATCTAAACTGTCGGTACATCCATTTTGACTGCTTATGATCACGTACCTTCCATTGTCAGAATACTGCGAAATAGGCAAATAAAGATCAGAAGAATTTTGAACCCGGTTGCCTGGCAGCTTCCAGAAAGCTGTTCCAGTTGTGCCTGCTTTAATTCGTATAGGTTCTTTTTCACAGACTACAAGTGGCAAAGCAATTATGGCCGGAGGATATTTAATGTCCAGTGAAAGTGATTCTTCGGAGGAACATTGGTTAATGTCTGTTCCTTTGAGTACATATTTCCCAACATCCTTTGCACCAAAGGATGGAATGACCAGGTTTGCCTGGCTGGAATGCTGGCCACCGGGAGAAGTCCAGTCATAACTTATCCCCCCTGTTGCTTTAAATGTCAGTTTTGTTTTTGAACAGTAAGTTCCTCCTGACACACCTGTAATTAATACCAGTGGCAAAGTGTTAACTGTTGCTTTTACATTCGCCCTGGGGCTCTCACATCCTTTTACTACAGCAGAAACCCAGTAATTTTTTACTGACACATTTTGTGTATTGGGTATGGGAACTTGTGTTGACCTGATACCTCCTGAAGCAACATTGTACCAAAACAAGGAATCTTTCAGGCTGGTTAATGGCCTGGCAAGGTCGCCATAACAGTATTTCACATCCGGGATCAACGGGGCTGCCGGAAGGGCATTTACCGTGATCTTAACCAGTTTGCGGAAACTCTCACAAGAGTTTATAGTTTGAGAAACGAAAGCCTGATTTATTCCAATATCGTTTCTGTTTATAGAAGGAGCCTGAGTAGTAAATGTTGTGATGGTCGGGCCCGAATACCATTGAAGTGCGATTCCGCTTGCCAGGTATGAAATGGTTCCGGTGCTTTCACAAATGACCTGGTCAATGCCAGCCGGGGCTGCCGGGATATTGTTAATTTGTATAGTTTCTGTTGATTTTAAGCCTTCGCATCCATTGACGGTTTGGCTCACCTGGTAAATGGTGGCCTGAGCAATGTTTGTATTGACCGAAGGTGTAAGACCAGATCCTGCGGTAGAGCCTGGAAAATACCATAAAAGACTAGTTCCGCTTGCCTTGAAAGAAAGTGTTCCGGTTTTCTGACAGAGTGTGGTGTCCTTCACCAGCGGTGCGGAAGGCAGGGCCTTGACCACAAGGGTGGCCTTGCTCCTTGGTCCTTCGCAAAGCGAGACGGTTTGAGAAACCCAAAGAGAAACTGTATCAGGGTTAGAAATAGGAAAATCCGGAGAGGAAACAATCGTACCTCCGGAGGCAGTATTGTACCACTTCAATTGGGCACCTGTCGCGGTTAAGGTGATGTTACCTGCACTCTGACAAACAGAAACATCCTGAGTAAGAGGAGCTACAGGAAGCGCTTTAACAGAAATCAGAACTTTAGCTCTTGGACTCTCACAGCCATTTGATGTTTGGGTTACCCATTTGGCAGTGGTATCCGGAATGTTCAGATAGAATACAGGGGCAATAGTATTTGCTATTCCTCCTGATGACACATCATACCAATTTAGACTTGCCCCGCTGGCTTTGGCAGTATAAAGGCCGGAAGTACGGCAGGTATCAAGGTTGACAGTAGCCGGTACGACAGGAGGCGTTTTAATCAGGATGGTCAGTTGTAACCTTGGGCCTTCGCAGCCATTAAACCCCTGGCTTACCCACTTACTGGTATTTATTGGAATGTTGAGATCAAAAACAGGAACAATGTTACTTGCTGTTCCTCCGGAAGAGAAATCATACCATTTAAGGTTTGTGCCTGAGGAAGTCAGCGAAATATTTCCCATTTGCTGGCAGGTGTCAATGTTCTTCAGAACAGGCAGACCCGGAATTTTCCTGATCGCCACATCAACCTGCGATGTCGGACCTTCGCATCCATTCATGGTCTGGCTTACCCATTGGGCAGTTGTATCGGGCATATTTAAGTTTAATGTTGGGGTGGCAGTCAACCTTGTTCCCAAAGTAGCGGAGGCATACCAGGACAGTCCTGTTCCTGTCGCTTTTAAAGTGTAAGTACCGGTGGTCTGGCAGGTGTCAAGGTTGATAGTGGCGGGTGCGGCAGGAGTCGTTTTGATCAGGATGGTCAGTTGTAACCTTGGGCCTTCGCAGCCATTAAACCCCTGGCTAACCCATTTACTGGTATTGATAGGGATGTTAAGATCATAAACAGGAACAATGTTACTTGCTGTTCCGCCGGAAGAGAAATCATACCATTTAAGGTTTGTGCCTGAGGAAGCCAGCGAAATATTTCCCATTTGCTGGCAGGTGTCAATGTTCTTCAGAACAGGCAGGCCTGGAATTTTCCTGATCGCCACATCAACCTGCGATCTCGGCCCCTCGCATCCGTTCAAAGTCTGGCTTACCCATTGGGCAGTTGTATCGGGCATATTTAAGTTAAATGTTGGGGTGGCAGTCAACCTTGTTCCCAAAGTGGCGGTGGCATACCAGGCCAGTCCTGTTCCTGTCGCTTTTAAAGTGTAAGTACCGGTGGTCTGGCAGGTGTCAAGGTTGATAGTGGCGGGTGCTGAAGGCTTTACCTTTATAATCACATCCGCTTTGGACCTGGGCCCTTCACATCCGTTTAAGGTTTGGCTCACCCAGCAGAAAGTAGTATCAGGTACATTCAGGTTGAATATGGGGGCAACATTACTGGAGGTCCCTCCAGTAGCCACAGTATACCAGCCTAATCCGACACCAAATGCCTGCAAGGTATAGCTACCGGTAGTCTGGCATGTATCTAGGCTCTTCACTGTTGGTATACCGGGGGTCTTACGTATCGCGATAGTAAGTTGTTTTCTAGGCCCTTCGCATCCGTTCAATATCTGGCTTACCCACCTGGAGGTAGTATCAGGAATGTTCAGGTTAAAAGATGGAGTTGCCGTCACCCTAGTTCCCAAAGTGGCAGTAGTGTACCAGCCCAGACCTGTTCCGGTCGTCTTCAATGCATAAGTTCCGATTGTCTGGCAGGTGTCCAGGTTAGAAGTCACAGGTGCTGAAGGCAATGCCTTTATCATGACATCAACTTTGGCCCTGGGCCCTTCACATCCGTTCAAGGTTTGGCTTACCCAGTGGGAAGTAGTATCAGGAACATTCAGGTTGACTACCGGCGCAATAATACTGGAAGTCCCGCCAGTAGCCAAAGTATACCAGCTTAAACCGACACCACTAGCCTGCAAGGTATAGCTACCGGCAGTCTGGCAGGTATCCAAATTTTTCACTGTGGGCAAGCCGGGGATCTTCCGGATGGCAATTGATATTTGCGCCCTTGGGCTCTCGCATCCGCCGATAGTTTGGCTCACCCATTTGGAGGTAGTGTCAGGAAAGTTCAGGTTGTAAACCGGTGCAGTGGTCGTTTTGCCTGTTATTCCGGTAGGTAAATTGTACCAGGTCAGGTTTGTACCGGTAGCAGTCAAGGAATAATTCCCACTTTGCTGACAGGTATCAATATTTTTGGTGAGCGGTGCAGCAGGAAGTTTGGTGATGATCTGGAGCGTATCAAAAAACTTTACCCATCCGCCAAAGAACACATCATCAAATGCAAAATCATTTCCAAATGCAGTAAGGTTTTTAGATTCTATCCTAATATCGGCAGTTGTATTTGTTCCTGAGTTCCAGCTTTGAGAAAACTGCTCCCATACCTTATTATTAGTTGGTGTAAATAAACTTCCAATCACCTGTCCATTTATAGTAAACTGGAGTATAGGAGAGCTAATGCCTGTAAGATCATTTACCCAAATCGAAAAATTGTAGGCCGTGTTTGGGGACACCGAAATAGTTTCCCTCCAGAGGTAGAGATTGGCAATAGTAGAACCATCCACATTCAACATTTTTCCCGAACCTGTTGTGTGATCAACAGCATTGTCCTGGAATTTATTAGATAACTTCGGATCGGTTACTACATTATAATCAGTTCTACTAAGATATCTACTGTTAAACGTAGAATCTGTCCTGCTCTCATATCTATATTGAGACATAAACCCAGAATTCCCTAAACTAAAATCCGGGTTCAAAATGAGATTTCCAGAGTAAATGGAGTCTTTGACGATGTATTGGGTTACACCTGGCAGGGGGGGTGATGCAAAATTTTTTCCCTGTATAACTCCCTTGTCCCATACCGGGGAAGGGCGCCCGGTGGCATTGACCATTACACTGTCTCCCAGGCAAACAGTTTGGTCTGGACCAGCATACAAAGCATCATCATTTACAATATTGTAATAGGTTGTGGTGTAATTGCCGGCGACATCCTTTGTAATGCCACCGCTGCTCACCGAACTTATCGAGATGGTAATATTTTCATCTAATTCATGTATGTTGTCATTGACAATGGTAAGCGGAATTGGAAAACTATCTGACTTAGTTGTATACTGACCTGCAGGGATGGTTAGACTTGATAAGTTGAAATCAGTCCCAGATGTTGCATTAGAGAAATTAGTTGAAAAGGTCACCGTCAGGCCACCAGCAGGTACAATGCCGCTTACTTTTATTTCCGGACGCGAAACAGCACTTTCAGGAGCTGAATAATTTGGTTTTGTAAATGTTACTACAGGCGTAAAACTGATGTTGACTTCATCAACAAAATTTCCATAATCAGGTAGACCTCCAGCCGTTCCTTTTGGTTCTAAAGACACCTGATAATTACCAGTAGGTAAGCCTACAATATACGATCCACGGTAATATTTCCATCCGGTACTATCTGTAGAGGAAGATTTCAATATTGCAAGCTTTGTGGTGCCCGCTAAATCATAGATATTCAATTCCATTGTATCTGAACCATACCTGCCCTGATGGTAGTAGGAATACGACATGTTTTCTCCAAAAACGAGGAACATGTTCTGATACATCCGGGCGGCATACTTCGCATTGAGCTCTATGTGTTGATTTCCCACCGCAGATAATTCTCCGCTTGTTGCACCTAATTTCCTTTGTTCAATATTATAATCAGGAGCAGTGGAGTTCCATCCAGGCACTCTTGTTCCAATCACTGCGGCAGGTGCATTAGCTGCGATGTTGAATGAAAATCCAGAAAAGATGACCGGACTTTCAAAACCCCCATTGGTTAAAACCCTACTTTGAGAAGAAACATCTTTATAAGTAAATACTGAAAAAATGAGAAATATGAGGTAAAATCTTTTCATTAATTCTTCACTATAGTTCTGGCTTTTAAAAAATTGGTTAGGTTCTAATTACGTATCAAAAGACTTTATGTTCTTTATGCAGAATACTTTGAAGAGTAAGCCATTAAAAGAGCATTTTATTCATTCCCTTTTGGTCAAATTAATTGTAACACGTATTATTTTATGTTCTTGAAATGCTCTACATCCTCTCATAAAAATTATTGAACTTGTTTTTTATATCTTCTCGTGAATAACTCTGAAGACAGCTTCTCACAAATCTCTGTTTTCTCAACATATTTTATGAATTCCTTAAAGATTGTGGTCTCCCCCGAAACACTGGTAATGACCTGTTGCAATAAATACAATGCTTATTAACCATCAACTAATGGATTGTTAAGTAATCTTCCCTGTTTTGAAACTGAAACGCTTTTAAAACACACTTAGTGGCAAAGTTAGCCCAGCTCCATACATATACTGTAAAGAAAAGAAACGATGAGTGGCCAATCCTTTATGATCGGCTCCCAGTCTTGTATTTGTATAATTCGCAAATGCACCCTGCAAGGATGTTTCTATGAAAAAATATTTTAATAATTCTAAACGCAAAGTGGTGCTTAGGCCATAAACCATTCCATGATAATAAAAGGCACCTTTATCATAATTACCGAGAACACTAGAAATAGTGTAAGAAACTAAAGGTCCAGCACCAACTTTCCCTATCGCACTGATTTTAATGTTTTTCTTCTTCACAAAATCAGTCCGTTTTAGCATATTTATCATCAGGTAGTTATTACCATTTGTATGTTGCAAATGAACAAAGTCTGGTGTTACAACAGTGTCTTTATTAATTGCATGTCCTCGCACATTACCACTTACAAACATGCTCTGATAATCATTCACAACATATTTTAAATGGTCCCAGCTTAACTCAATCCCGAAATTCCTTTTATTATTGAAAAAATAACCAATATGGAAATTGTATTGGGGCACAGTCATCACTTTTATTTTATAAAAATATTCCATGTCAGGCTTGTCGCTTGCATGGGCGTTTTTAAAAGTAAAGTCATAATTATCAGTTTCTGAATTTCTAAACCTGATTGTACTTTTAGAGTACCAGTCACGGTTATAACCCCAAAAAAGATAGAATTCTCCACGGGAAAATCCCTTTTTAGAAACGAGTTCAGAAAGAGAATTATTATCTTGTGAAATGGCTTGATTATATGCCAGGGCTAACAGGCATATTAGTATTATTTGCTTCATTCTTTTTGTCTGTGGGGTAGACTTTGCAAGTAAAAATATTGAAAATCAACTAGTAAAAATTTGATTTTCTAAAAATCTATTTTATCTCAGATAATAAATCATGTAAGTTTGTTTGAGGAAAAGGTCAAATAAAAAGTTAATCAACATATAAAAAATGTTCCTGGAATAATATAATATTATCTAAACGAACCATGCGCACATTTATAAAAAAGGCCGCCTTAAAGGCAGCCTTTTTTATTTATAAATTCCATGTATGATTTATGCGTGTTCTTTGGGGTTCCTATTATGAATCCCTTCAGCAAACTCTTCAATCATTTTAGCGCAAAATGCCGGAAGATCTGCCGGTCGCCTGCTGGTTACAAATCCCTGATCGCAAACCACTTCTTCGTCAACCCAATCTGCTCCTGCATTCATTAAATCAGTTCTTATTGAAGGAAAGGAGGTAAGTGTTCGGCCTGCCAGTGTATCAGTTTCTATCAAAGTTAAAAGACCGTGACATATCGCTGCAACTGGTTTTTTATCTTCCATAAAACCTGCTACAAAATCAATCACATCTTCATTCATCCTTAATTTATCAGGACTCATAACTCCACCTGGTAATAATAATGCATCATAATCGTCAGAATTAACTTCTTCAATTACTTTGTCAACCATGTATTCCCCACCCCAGTTAGTTTCTCTCCAGGCTTTTACTTTACCTGGCTTTAAGGAAATAACATCTACAGTTGCACTTTGTTCTTTCAAAGCATTTAAAGGAATTAAAAACTCCGATTCTTCAAAACCATCTGCAACAACAATGGCGATCCTTTTATTATTCAGTTTCGTTTCCATATGAATTACATTTTATTTAATGTAGAAATAAATATGCCACTAATGTCCACCGCCTTGGATTTTTAAACTCCTTCCCTGCAAAGTGAAGGTGGCCCGAGCCGGAAGGGCAGTTCTTTCAAGAAAAAAGAACTAAAAAGTTAGGGCTGTAAAAATGTCAAGTTCACTGCTCTTACTTATTTTGATCCAAAAGAAATTCTCCTCGCTACACATAACTCACAACTCACCGCTGAATTTGGCCTTGGAAGAAATGGCGTTAAGAATTTCTTTAAGAGGGATGGCAAAAGAAAGACTGCCTGCCCGATAGACTGATATTGCTTGTTCTTTTAAAGCTGCCTATTCGCAGGATTTCGAGTGAAGGCAAAAGAAATTTAGCCATTTGTTCCACCGCCTTGAATTTTTGGTTCTTTTCTTTCAAGAAAAAAGAACGACGTAGTTGGGGGATCCAGATAAGACTAAACAGCCAATTTAACCTTCCTCCTTTCAACCAGCCTTTTAACCCTCTCAATAATTCTTTCAAAGGTCATATAAGCTGCAGGAACCAGCACCAAGGTAAGCAAAAGCGAACTAGTTAAGCCTCCAATAATTACCCAAGCCAATCCATTTTTAGTTTCAGCTCCGGCACCAGAAGCAAGTGCAATTGGCAACATTCCAAATATCATGGCAAAAGTCGTCATTAAGATTGGACGTAATCGTTCTTTTCCTGATTCAATAAGTGCATCATGAACAGACTTTCCCTGTTCTTTCAAATGGTTTGTAAAGTCAACAATCAGAATTGCATTTTTTGCCACTAAGCCCATCAGCATTATCATTCCGATAATTGCGAAGATGCTGAGGTTTTGCAAAGCTAGAGCCAGAGCAAGTAACGCGCCTATCAAGGCAACTGGCAAAGAAAAAAGCACTATAAATGGATATAGAAATGAATCATATAGTGCAACCATCACCAGGTAAACAAATATAATGGCGATTCCCATAGCGGCTCCTAAACTGCCAAAAGCATCTGATTGCTGTTGCAATGAGCCGGCATATTCAATTGAAATGCCTTCTGGTAATTGCTTATCTTTCATTTCGTTTTGTATGTCTGCACCTACTGTTCCTACTGGTCTTCCAACAACTTGAGAATTGACTGTTATGGAAGAAACACGGTCTCTTCTTTCCAATTTGGTTGCACCAGGTTCCTGTAATACTGTTGCAAACTGGTTTAAAGCAATTTGTTGACCTTTTTGGTTGATGAAAGTAATATTGCTAACATCAGCAGCATTTTTTCTATTGAACTTATCTAGCGAAATCTTAATGTCATACTCATATTGGCCTTCTCTGTATTTACTTTTTTCATTTCCGCTAAATGCAGTTTGGAGCGTTGTTCCGACTTCTGTAACTGACAAGCCCAAATCTGCCATTCGGTCTCTGTCAATTTTGACCTGTAATTCTGGTTTCGGATCTTCGGTGGAAAGCTCGGCATCGGTCACACCCGGCACTTTTTGTGCAACTGCCAGCACTAATTCTGCAGCTTCTCTTACTTTTACAACGTCTGTTCCTTTTAAGACAATTTGGATCGGTGCCTGATTCGCATTTCCAGTTATGCCAACGGGTGCAGCTTTAGCTTTTACACCTGGTATTCTGCTTATTTCCATTTTTATATCATTCCCAAACTCTTCAGTACTCATGCTCCTCTCTTTTTTGTCTTTGAGAATGACAGTCATTTCAGAACGGTAATTTGTTGCCGAACCCGCCATTTGAGTTCCCGAATAACCCACATTGCTAAAAACGCGTTGCACTTCTGGTCGGGCCAGGATCAAATTCTCAACATCTCTGGTAACCTGATTATTTTGGTATAAGTTAACCTGAGGCTCAAGTTCAAGCGACACAACAAGTTCTCCGCGATCGGCCTGAGCAAAAAACTCAGATCCTATAAATCCTGTCGGAACTAAGGCAATGGACCCCGCAAATAATACGAGAGTAATAGCGTAAACAGTCTTTCTATGGGTCAATGCCCACTCTAAAATGTTTCCGTAAGAGTTTTGTAACGAGGTAAACCAGCTTTCGATGCCCAATGAAATTTTACCCCACATAGTCGCTGTTGTAAAATGGTTAAGCTTTCCGAACCTGGAAGCGAGCATGGGTGTGATTGTAAACGAAACAAACAAGCTCATCAAAGTAGAGAAAACAACCACCAGGGAAAACTCACGCACAATATTTCCAATCATTCCTGAAACCATTGACATTGGAAGAAATACAACCACATCGACTAAGGTTATGGCCAGGGCTGTAAAACCAATTTCATTTCTTCCATCTAAAGCTGCTGTTCGTTTATCTTTGCCCATTTCCATATGGCGGTAAATATTTTCCAGTACCACAATCGAGTCGTCTACCAGAATTCCGACCACTAGTGACAAGGCCATCAGAGTCATCAGATTGAGGGAGAAATTACAAACGTACATCAGGATGAAAGTAGAAATCATCGATGCAGGAATGGCAACCATTACGATCAAAGAACTTCTTAAACTATGAAGGAACACTAACATTACAAATGCTACAATGACCACAGCGAGCATCAGGTCGTGTGTAACCGCATCGGCTGAAGCAAGTGTATAAATAGAACTGTCGTTGGCAATACTGAATTTCATATTGCTGGTTTTGTACAGCTCTTCAATTTTGGTAATTTCCTTTCGCACTTTGGCGCTTACGTCTACCGCATTGGCATCTGTTTGTTTCTGAACCACAAAACCGATAGAATTTCTTCCATCTATCCTGTTTATCATTGTTTTATCAGCAATACCGTTTTCCACTTCTGCAATATCCTGAACTGTTACGCGGCTTCCATTTGAGGAAGTGGCCACTACAAGTTTCCTGATCTGGTCCAGGGAACTGAATTTCGCAGCAACACGTAAACTGTATTGTTCTTCTCCCGTTTCAACTTTCCCTGTCGGAAAATCCTGATTTGCATTCAGGATTGCTTGTGTAACCTGAGATAAGGAAACGTGAAACGCACTTAGTTTGCCAGGATCTATGTTAATCTTAATCTGACGTTCATCACCCCCAACCAGACGTATTCTTCCAACTCCTTCAACCTTCGATAATTGTGGCTGAATCCGATCTTCTACCAGTTTGAAGAATTCTGTTGGGTTCATGTTGGCTGTCAGGCCCATTTGCATGATAGGGAAGTCATCAGTAGAGAATTTGTTCAGAATGGGTGCTTCAACTTCATCCGGAAGTGTAAACATTATAGCGTTCACTTTTCGTTGTGCATCCTGTATAACAAGGTCTACTTTGGCAGACTGCAATAGTGTGACAGTAACCATAGAAATTCCTTCCTGAGTTACAGAAGTGATTTTATCAAGCTTCTCTAATGATGAAAGGGCATCCTCGACCTTTTTTGTAACGGAAGTTTCGACTTCACCGGCAGCAGCTCCCGGATATAAAGTAACCACCGAAATAACCGGTGCTTCAAACTTAGGTAAAAGGTTATAGTTCAGTTGTTTGAAACTTAAAAATCCTAATATTCCAAGTACTGTAAAAACTACAATTACAAGGGCAGGACGCTTAATTGATATTTCTGTAATTCCCATATTCTTATTTAATAATGGTAACCTTCATGCTGTCTGCCAGGTTTATCTGTCCGGAGGTAATAACATTTTCACCTTCTTTTAATCCTTTTAGAACTTCCAGAGATGTGCCTCTGTCTGCACCTAAAACAACAGACCTTAAACGGGCTATGTGATTTGCTGTATCCAAAACATAAACTTTTCCATCTTTTAAACTTCCCATTAAAGCTTCACGTGGTATTTGTAAAGTAGAAATTTTGCTTTTTTGCTCAAAACCAAGATCAACATAAGTTCCTGCCTTCAATGGATTTTTAGGATTGTTTTTGATTGAAATTTCAACCGGATAATTATGGGCTGCATCGCCAATAACACTTATAAAACTGATTCTTCCTTCATAAAATATCCCGGGATATACAGTAGCTGAAATTTTAACTTTATCATTTAGCTTCATCGAATAAATATCTTTTTCAGAGACATTCAACTGTACTTTAAGGCTTGAAATATCCACGATTGTTGCGATTGGCGACCCAACATTTACAAAGGAACCTGCCTCAATTGGTTTAGTAGTGATGTATCCAGAAATAGGAGCAGGAATTACAGCATCAGATAATTGCTTTTTAGCCTGGGATAGCTGGATTTTAGCGTTATTATAAACCAGATTATACTGGTCAAATTGGGCCTTTGTTGCTCCGCCACCTTCATAAAGATTTTTATATCGTTCCTGGTTTTGTTTTGCATCCGCAAGAGATTGCTCGGCATTTTGTACTGAAAGTTCACGAATAGTATTGTCTATACTGGCAAGTGCTTTCCCTTTTCCAACAAAATCGCCCAGCTTAAAATTTAAACCCTTTACTTTTCCTGCAACCTCTGATTTTACATCAATAACCTGATTAGCAGCAACAGTTCCTACCAAAGTGAGGCTCTTGTCGCTTATTTTACTTTCAACTTTGGCAACATTCACAGAAACCCGGACGTTGGAATTGTCTACAACCTGCTTTTTAGAATCAATGTGTTTTTTGTTTGAAATAAGCCTGAAAGCCAGCAGTCCAACCAAAGCCACAACAATAATAATGACGATAGTTCTTTTCATAAATGTGTAATTTGTTATTTTGAATTTAGAAAGGTTGTGATTGTTCCTTTTGCTTTCTCCAGGCTAAGTCTGGCGTTATAAAAGTCTAATAAAGTATTGGTATAAGTATTTTGTGCTTCTCTTAAAGACATTTCAGAAGTAACAAGGTTGATAGAGGATGTAACTCCCTCTTTATATTCCAGTTGCGTAACTTTATAAACCTCTTCTGCCAATGCAACATTTTGCTTTTCTGCCTCAATTCTTTGCAATGTATTTTTGTATTGAGTCACAGCATTTGCTATTTCCAGGTTCATACTTTGCTTGCTCAAATTGATATTTTCTTTAAGCTGGCTAATTTTCAATTTTGCCTGCTGATTCCTGGAATTTCTTTGAAATCCATCAAAAACGGGCACCCGCAGCCTTAGTCCTAAAGAGGAATTGCGATAGTCCACCCAATGGTTGTTTGGTGTTTTAATTATTCCAAATTCTGCTCCCTGGGCATTGTAGCCATAATTGGCATAAGCTGTTAAGGATGGATAATAACCACGTTGGTTATTTGCCTTATCCAGTTGCTGCAAGTTCAAATTTGTTTGAAGAACCTTGTAATCAATTCGGTTGGCAATTATATTATCAGTTTCTCCTGACCAGGAAATATCTCCCGGAGTAAATGTCAAAGTTGTATCTGTCAGGATTACTGGCTGACTTAAAGGCATTCCCATCTGATATTTTAAAGCATTCATTGCCTGATCCACGCTCATTTCCGAAAGATTTAGCTGAGATTTCAGGTTGTTTGCATTGACCTTTAAGCGGTTTACATCAACCTGCTTGGCAACACCGTTTTTAAATTGCAATTCAGTAATCTCTGTGGTTTTATTCACCGTGTTCAGGTTTGCTCTGAGCAATTCCTGTTGCTTTTGCAATACAATCACCTGGTAATATGCACTAGCAATGTTGTAAGCTGTCTCTTCACTGATTTGTTGAGATTGCTGTTTGTAGAGTTGCGTTCCTTGTTTGGCTGCTTTTAAGGCAATCCCCAAAGAAGGGTCAATGATCATTTGTGTAACTTCACCAACCACTGAGGTATTAAATTGATATCCTAATCTAAGCTTTGTAGCTTCAGGTGCAGGAGTTCCTGAAGGTGCGCCAGGTGAACTTGACCCTGCAGGAATAATTAAAAATGGAACAATAAGTTTGTCTTCAAAATTACCAGTGATGTTCGCTTGAGGCAAGGCCCTGCCTTTTACCTCGTTTATCTGCTGAACAGATATTTGCTCATCAAACCTGGCAACTTTTATATTGCTGTTATTGCCACTTGCATATTCAAGGCAATTGGTAATGGATAAATTTACGGCACCGGATTGACCAAAACTTTGTAAACCAAAAACGCTTAACCAGACAAATATCCCGAAGAATTTCATTGTGTTTTATAATACCTTAAAAGTAAGAGGCTAATTGTTTCAAAAAGAATTATGAATTAATAATTCCTATATATTTTTCTATTATCCCAAATATTGAGCCATGTTTCAAGGTTAAACATGTTAGATATAATATTGTTCAAAGCTTTTGTTTTTTTAATACTGATAAATAATCAGGACTTAGACCAAGTATTTGTACTAATTATTCTTTGATTAAGTAATCTAACAAATATTATGTTCAGGTCAGCGTGAGGGGCGTCCACGGCCAGAGAGAATCTTTCCTTTTTAGGCAAAGTGGGAAAGGTTTGCGTGAAAGAAAAGGGAAGATTTTTGGCGGTGGACTCATTTTTGGTTACTTTTTGGAGGAGCAAAAAGTAACATCCTGTACACAATTGTAGTAAAGGAAATGATAAGTGTGGTAAAATTAAGCTTTGAACATTTATTCATAATTCTTTTTGCTTGACTAAAAAAAATGAAAAAGTCAAGGCTATGGAATAAATGACAAAATTTCTTCTGCCTTCACACGAAATCCCGGGAACAGGGATCTTCAAAATAACCAAAAAGTTCAGGCTATCGAACAGCCGGTCTTTCTTTTTCCATCACTCCTAAAGAAATTCTTAACGTCATTTCTTCCAAGGCCAAAATACCATTGATTCAATCATTCCTTAGTTAAGACATTGATTAATATTTCGTAATTTTACTTTGTGGAATATATAGAAGAAAGTCCTGAAAAGAAAGACCTGCGCAGCTTGTCAGAAGCCGAATTGATCGCAGCTTTCAAAGAAATTGGAGAGCCCTCTTTCCGTGCCAAACAAATTCACGAATGGCTGTGGAAAAAATCTGCCACCAATTTTGATATGATGACCAACATCTCTCTCAAAACCCGCGAATGGCTTTCACAACATTTCAATATCAACCACATTGTAGAAGACACAATACAAATAAGCAAAGACAGAACAATCAAAACTGCCTTCAGACTTCACGATAACCACTTAATAGAAGGGGTTTTGATACCTACAGAAAAGCGAATGACAGCCTGTGTTTCGTCCCAGGTAGGTTGTTCTCTTACCTGTAAGTTCTGTGCAACTGGGTATATGGACCGCAAAAGAAACCTGGAAGCTTCAGAAATTTACGATCAGGTGGTGTTAATAAGAAAACAGGCGGAGGAAAATTATGGAATACCGCTTACCAACATCGTGTACATGGGCATGGGAGAACCCTTGTTAAATTATGCCAATGTATTAAAATCCATAGAGTTAATTACTTCAGACAGCGGTTTGAACATGGCTGCAAGAAGGATTACTGTTTCAACAGCCGGGATTGCAAAAATGATTAAGAAATTGGGCGATGACCAGGTACGGTTTAACCTTGCCTTATCTTTGCATGCTGCCAATGACACAAAAAGAAACCAGATCATGCCAATCAATGAATCAAACACTTTGGAGGCATTAGAGGAAGCTTTACTTTATTTTCACGAAAAAACAGGTAACGATATTACTTTTGAATACATTGCTTTTAAAAATTTCAACGATTCTTTAGAAGATGCAAGAGAACTGGTAATGTTCGCCAGAAAAGTACCTGCCAAAATAAACATCATCCAATACAACCCGATTGCAGAAGCTAGTTACAAAAATACTGATCCTTTAAGTTTAGAAGAGTTTGCAGGTTTCATTGAGAATCAAGGAATTACAGTTAACATCCGCCGAAGCAGGGGAAAAGATATTGATGCTGCCTGCGGACAATTAGCCAATAAAAACAAAGGGGAATAATACTTATTTGATTTAAGATTGGAATAAATCCCTATTTTTTTAATTTCACCCCATGGTTCAGTATAATCCTAAGGAGTGGTTCGGGTTGATTTTCCGATTTCATAAGAGTGATACTTTTCGTATTTTATTGCCTGCTATGGTTTGCCTGGGTGTTTATTCAGGATTTATTAGCTATTTCTTTCTTGAATTTTTAGAATACAAGCCAAAAAGCAGCATGGTCTTGCACTCACTTCTTGGTTTTGTTATCTCTTTATTGCTCGTTTTCCGAACCAATACCGCTTATGACCGCTGGTGGGAAGCGCGAAAGCTCTGGGGCGCACTTATAAATAATTCACGGAATCTTGCACTCAAAGCTAGATCGTTCTTGTCCCAGGAAGACCATGAGTATCTTAAAACAATGATTGCCAACTTTTCTATGTCTTTAAAACACCATTTAAGAAAAGAACAGAGCGACAATCATTTAAAAGAATGTGTAGGCTTTGATAAAAATTCGCTCCTGCATAAAAAGCATATTCCTAACCAAATTGCCATGCTGATCTTTAACCGTTTTAATCAGTTTTATACTGAAAAAAAAATCACCGGCGATCAGCTTTTCATGATAAAAGAGGAACTAACATCTTTTACCGACATAACCGGCGCCTGTGAAAGGATTAAAAACTCACCTATACCTTATTCATATAGTTTGTTTATTAAAAAGTTTATTTTTGTTTACACTATGACTTTGCCTTTCGGATTAATAAGTGATTTTGGCTATTGGTTAATTCCTATCACCATGTTTGTTTTTTATGCCCTTACCAGCCTGGAAGTGATAGCTGAAGAAATAGAAGATCCTTTCGGAAGAGAATCAAATGACCTTCCCACGGATGCATTTGTAGTAAACATTGAAAAAAGTATAACTGAAATATTTGAAATATGAGCGAACTTAAAAAAAGCTACGAAAAATTATTGAAAGGAAACCAGGAATGGGTGAAGGAGAAAATTGACATGGATTCTTCCTACTTTGAAAATTTAGCTAAAGGACAAAGCCCTGACTATCTGTGGATTGGCTGTGCTGATAGCAGGGTTCCCGATAATGAAATTACTGGCTCTAATCCCGGTGATATTTTCGTGCACCGCAATATTGCCAACCTGGTAGTGCACACAGATACTAATATGCTTAGCGTACTGCAATATGCAGTAGAAGCTTTACATGTGAAGCACATCATTGTATGCGGTCATTATGGTTGTGGAGGGGTTTTAGCAGCTATGGATAGATCTGACAAAGGTTTGGTAAATCATTGGCTGACCAATATAAAGGAAGTCATCTATAAAAATAAAACGGAACTTCAGGCAATTGCTGATGAAAAAGAAAGAGGAAATAGGCTTGTAGAACTGAATGTCATTCAGCAAGTTCAGAACTTAGCTAAAACTTCAATGGTACAGAAAGCATGGAGAAACCGTGAACTGGAAATCCATGGTTGGGTTTTCGATCTTCACACAGGAAAGATAAAAGACCTGGATGCTAAATATGATGAACTGGAAGATTTGGATGATGTATTTAAATTCACCATGCCAGCATACCAATAGGTTATTGGCTAATCATATTTAAAAGGTCCCTTAACTGATTTTTTAATTCTTTACGATCTATGATGAAATCAAGGAAGCCGTGTTCTAAAACGAACTCGGCACTTTGAAAACCTTCAGGCAAGTCTTTACCAATAGTTTCGCGAATAACACGAGGGCCTGCAAAACCAATTAAAGAAGCTGGTTCAGCAATATTAAAATCACCCAACATAGCGAAAGAAGCAGTTACACCACCAGTTGTTGGGTCAGTCATCAAAGAAATATAAGGTACTTTTTTCTCAGAAAGTAGGGCTAACCTGGCAGAAGTTTTGGCCATTTGCATCAGAGAATAGCCAGCTTCCATCATCCTGGCACCTCCCGATCTTGAAATAACCAGTAAAGGAAATCCAGTTTCCAGCGACTTATCAATAGCCCTTGCTATTTTTTCACCTACAACCGATCCCATTGATCCTCCGATGAAAGTAAAATCCATGCAGCTCACTACAATGTCAATACCTTCGCATTTGCCATAAGCATTTCGAACTGCGTCCTTCAAACCAGTTTTTTTCTGGGAAGCAACAATTCGGTCTGGATAAGCTTTAGTATCAACAAATTGTAAAGGATCGCCAGAACTTAAGTTTGCATCAAATTCTGTGAAAGAGTTATTATCAAATAATATTTCAAAATATTCTGCTGAACCAATCCTTTCATGATAGTTACAATTAACACAAGTAAAGGAGTTTTTTTTATGCTCCCTGCTGTGCATAATCTTTTTGCAATCAGGGCACTGGTACCAGAGACCATCTGGAGTCTCCTTTTTTAATTCAGTAGGGGTGTGTATTCCTTTTTCTTTTCTGGTAAACCAAGACATACAATTACTTTAAGGGTACAGACAAAGGACCGTAAAGTTAATAAATAGTTAATAGTTAATAGTCAATAGTTAATAAATATCAACTTTGAATCTGGATTTCTGAATTAAGCTAATGTATGATTAGCAAGAAGGGTACTGTGATGCAAAATTGTAAGTTCCACTATTAACTCTTAACTCTTGACTATTAACTAAAACACTATCTTTGCTTTCCACAATACACTTTAAATGATTCTTACTGACAAAGAGATATTAGCGGAAATTGAAAAAGGTCAAATAGTTATCGAACCTTTCAATAAGGCAATGTTAGGCACAAATTCCTACGATGTCCATTTAGGAAAATACCTTGCAACATACCGCAACAGAGTTCTGGATGCACGAAAACACAACGAAATTGATCATTTTGAAATCGGCCCGGAAGGGTTTTGCCTTCAACCTGATACTCTCTATTTGGGCGTAACTGAAGAATATACTGAGTCCCATGCACATGTTCCTTTTCTTGAAGGAAAATCAAGTGTTGGCAGGCTAGGAATTGATATTCATGCCACTGCCGGAAAAGGCGATGTAGGTTTTTGTAATACCTGGACCCTGGAGATTTCAGTTTCTCAGCCTGTAATTATTTATGCCGGAATGCCAATAGGGCAACTTATCTATTTTAAAGTAAGCGGGGAAATTGAAAATTATTACAACAAAAAATCCAATGCCAAATACAACGAGCGCACTACGAGGCCAGTGGAGTCTATGATGTGGAAAAATAAATTTTAACTTTCGTTAAACCTGGGCATGGTAATCTTAATCTAAAGACAAAAATTCCTTCATTATGAAAAAATCATTTCTCTTTATTCTTGCCTTCGCAGGAATAAGCATTTGTTCCATCGCCCAGGCAGTTGTAGATATTGATGATTCTGACGAACCATCTCAAGCAGTAGAAATTGCCAGCAAAGGAGGAGAGAAACCAAAAAAATCTCCAGAAGAAAGAGCCAAGTTTCATGCACAGAAAATGAAGCAGCAATTAAATCTTTCACAAGAACAGGTCGACAAAATTTATAAGTTGGCTCTATTGAGAGCCCAGAAAATGGACCAGTTAAAAGCAAGGTCAGATGGTGATAAAAAATCAAAAATCACCCAGGCTAAACAGATTCAAGCAGAAAATGATCAGGCTTTAAAAACTGATGTACTTACTCCGGAACAATATACTCAATATGTTCAATGGAAGGAGGACAGAAAAAAGCAAATGAAAGAAAACAGAGGCAAACAAGGCAGGAAATAATATTTTCTAAACTTATTAAAGAGGAAGGGAGCAAATTCTCCATTCCTCTTTTTGTTAGTAATTGTCCTCTTTATTTGCCTAAGCGGTATTTTACACCTACCTGAAGTCCGAATGAATAAGGCAATTGTTTAACTGAATTCTCATTTTTATAAATTGAAGTTAAAGTGTATTTGATTGTTGGAGATAAGCTAACTGTCCACATCTTCGCAATTCTATAATCTATATCAACACCTCCTGTGTAAACAAGAGAAAACCTAGCAAGCTCTCGCTTGGCGTGAACATATTTATCAGGCTGTTCAGGATTATAATAAACATAATAGATAGATTGAGAAGAGGAAACTAACATGTTCGTGATAACTCCAGAAAATAAGCCAAAGCTTAATTTTTTATCACTTAACTTCATTCCTACTATTAGCGGAATGCCGAAATAATGGTAGTTGTTTGATACAGAAGAAGAAAACTGAGAAAACGATTCTTTAATCTCTCGACTGTGAGTTTCAATAGTAGAATTATTTTTTGTTACAAAACTGGTATTTGTGTTCCGTCCAATAGTATCAAAGGCGGGTCCACCGGTATAAGGTATTGAACTTGCAGGAATTTCGTTTTTAATTATTTTAGTTGTAGTAGTGTTGGTAGTAGACTGGCTATTTGAATATGTCGTATCAGATTCACTGTGTTTCAATAGGACGTTATTTTTCTCTCCTACATTCCAATAACTTACACCTGTTCTGACAAAGAAGTTTTTGGGCAAATGAAGATCAAGGCTAAATCCTGCACTAAATCCAAATTTGCGTTCATCTTTTTGCTTGTACTTCACGATATCCGGGTCTGTATTTTCTGAGAAATTTACAGTTCTACTTGCCATTTCCGGTGTGAAATACATACCAACCGAAATGGGAAAACCCATGATCCTGACTGCCTTTTTAATTTTCTTATCTTGTTCAACTTCCGCAATCTTTTGTGGGATATAAATTGTATCAATTTTAGTTTTAAGAGAATCTATTTTACTCAGGAGATGAATGGGTTTAGCAACTGTAGTACTAGTTTGAAATACTATTGATTCATTCCTTTTATTCCCTGAATCAATATTTTGGTCATCGCTCAATACATTATGAATAAAATCGCCTTCTTGGATTAAATTATTTTTATTATTTCTTTTAGAAGGATTCATTGAAACTAGGCGACCAGATTTCGAACCCTTATAAGCATCGAAATTTTTATAACGATAATGCACAGGAACAATGAATGGACGTGCATTTTTCAATTTATCTGACAAATTACCTTTTAAATTAAAGGTATATTTTTCTTCCAATTCATGTTTTTCAGCTATCTGAGTTTCATTTATTGCTGTTGTAGTTCGCCTTAATATGTCGCTATTATTATAGACAATTAATTGTTTCAGGCCTTCATTTTCCTTTTTTAGATCATATACATAGTATGAGCTAATGCCTGCCACAGAACCTGCAAGAAATGATGCTGCAATCCAGAACAAGGGAAAAGGCAAAATATAACCTTTAGATTTATTTTCCTTTTGAATTGCCACTTTTTGTGAAATAGATTGCCATGACCCGGCAGGGACAGCGGCTTCATTATCACTTAGTTTATTTTTAAATAACCTGTCAAAACTATCATTCGCTTCCATAAATATGATTTATGCCGAAACCTCGATTTTTAGTACACCTGGATTTAATTTCAATTCAATGGTTTTTTTGTGTTTGGTTAGTTGCTGAAGTATATTTTTTTTTAGCATTTGCCTAGCTTTAGAAAGTTGCGATTTAGATGTGCCAACTGAAATATTCAAAGCCTCTGCTATTTGTAGATGTGAGTATGATTCGATAGCAAATAGATTAAATACAAGTCTATAGCCATCAGGCAATGAGTTTATCAACTCTAATAATTCTTCTTCATTTAGCTTGGCAGCAATTTCAGAAATGAAACTTTCTTCTTCTTCTTCAATGGATCCCAATTGAAAATCGTCCGAAACATTAAACGATATCTGCTCATTTAATTTTTTGTTATTTTTATAATAATCAATTGCCGAGTTTATGAAGATCCTTCTTATCCACCCATCAAAAGATCCGCTTCCATTGAATTTCTCTATTTGGGTAAAGATTTTTATAAAAGCATCCTGAAAAATATCTTCTGTTTCAAAACTGGTACGTGCATATCGTTTGCAAATGAACCTCATTCTGGGTGCATAGGTCTTATACAAGGCTTCCTGTGCCTTTGCATTTCCTCTTTTACATCCTGAAATTAATTCCTGCTCAGTGTACACAATGCTTAGACTTTAGTTTGGTAAAATAGTTGCCTGAAAAAAATGAAGATTTCAAATAAAAATTAATTTTCCATTTTAGATGCAACCATCCAGGGTATTTACTGTCTATAACCTTAAACCCATAAAATGTAACCTATGGCAAATCGAATTACTATGAAAAAGTTTTTATTATCTCTAACAATAGGACTGGGTTTGTCAGCTCTTCAGTTTCTGTCGGCCCAGACTAATAGCACAATGTGCGATGCAACTTTTAAAGAGGATTTTTCACTCCATGTAGAACCGGAAAGGTATCCTTCGGGGTTCTATCGCTACTTTGCAGCAAATGGTACAGGTTCTTTTACATGGGATTTTGGGGATAATTCAACACCAGAATATGGGAGTTTTGTAAAACATCATTTTAACGAAAATGGGACTTACAAAGTAAAGTTAACAGTGCAGAGAAAGTATGCAATTCCTCTCGACAATGGAATGGCAGATGCTCTTTGTCTTGATTCCAGCATTCAATACATTGAGGTAAACCAATGTAATGCTTCTTATAATACTACAGATTATTATTCAAAAACTTATCCTATACAATATTCCGGCACTACTTTAGAAGCAGTACAAAAAGGACAAAACAATTATTTGTGGGATTTTGGTGATGGTTCTCAAAGAGATACGGGATCTATTGTCAAACATTCTTTTCCAAAACCAGGCAAGTATTATATAAGCTTGGGTGTATCATCTTTGGCAAAAGACACCCTTTCAACCCCATGTAAAAGTTTTAAAGGCGAATGGATTATTATAGGCGGACAAATTACAAGTGATTCTACATCACCTGGAAACTGTCAAACTTTTATCAAACCAGAAATTCTAGGTACAAGTGTGATCTTTTCGGATAGGCTAATGATAGATTATTTTAACAATGCATACCAGGAGTTTTACAACTGGGATTTTGGCGATGGAACTAGTGGATCAGGTAGAAATATTAAACATCAATATGAGAAACCCGGCCAATACATTGCAGTCTTAAAAAAGGAAGTTTATTTTGATCCATGTCCTGAAACGATCAATGGAATAAGATGTATGGCTGTAAGATCATTGATTTGCTCATCCACTCAAACATTCAATATTGATATGGGTAATACTGCCACGTGCTCTACAAGTATCCGATATTCGGCTGATGGTCTTAAAGTATCTTTTTCTCAAGACATTGAGAAAATAATTAATAATGACACAAACTCTATTATAGCACCTTATAAATTTCAGAGTCAAAAATTATTTTGGAACTATGGAGATGGCACCACCGACACAACTTCGGACTATTTTGCGGTACACAATTATAAAACGGCCGGAGAATATACTGCAAAACTAACAAGGATTTCAGGTTTGCCGTTTTACCTTGTGGATCCGAGAGAATCTACGCCCGGTGGTTTTGGATTCAATAGTATAATGCCAGGTGGTTGTGTTGTTATTATAACGCCTTGTACTTCCTTTGCAGAAATTCAGGTAAAAGTAACTGAGGAAGAAGTTAAAAAATGCAAGTCTTATTTTGATTGGTCACTTGATGGAGATAAGTTAAAGCTCAAAAGCAATACATCAGGTGACAATATAGGTTTTGCAAGACTGGATTTTGGAGATGGAGACTGGACAGAAACAAACGGTAATTTAATATCTACTGCCCACACTTACACTCAACCAGGCACTTACGAAATATGCCTTCAAATTGCCACTGTTTCAGATTCCGTTCTGCCTTATGTAAGATTAGCTAGTTACTGTTCTGATACCTATTGTCAATCGGTTGTAGTAGGAACTA
>JACMRH010000491.1 GCA_014376535.1 Cytophagales bacterium
CATTTTTGGTTTGTAACAATACACCCTTTTGATGATGGCAACGGCAGGATTGCCAGGGCAATAGCAGATATGCAACTATCTCGTGCAGATGATAGCACGCAAAGGTTCTACAGCATGTCGGCACAAATAAAAGTAGAAAGAAAGCAGTACTATGATATACTGGAGAAGACCCAAAAAGGAGATCTGGATATAACAGATTGGCTAGTATGGTTTTTAAATTGCCTGATGAGTGCATTAAATGCTTCAAACCAAACATTGGCCAAAGTACTATTTAAGGCTGAATTCTGGAAAACGCATGCAGGTACAAACATGAATGACCGACAGAAACAATTGATAAATAAACTCTTAGATGGATTTGAAGGCAAATTAACATCATCTAAATATGCTAAAATAGCCAAATGTTCAGCGGATACAGCCTTGAGAGATATTCAGGATTTGATAAAAAAAGAAATCCTGCAAAAAGAAAGAGGAGGTGGAAGAAGTACGAATTACGAATTAAAGCAGATTAATGAAAATCAGGAATAATGTCCGATTATTAATTCAAATCCGGAAAAAAGATTTCTGATTTCAGAAGTATATTCGGATGGGGAAAGATTATTATAATCAAACTCCAGATCATTCTCTTTAAAAAAACGAAGCATTATCCCAAAAAACATTTCAAAAGGTAATTCTTCAGGCTTTAAATGCAAAGTGGCTGGAGATGCTTTTAATACATCTTCAGCCACTATTATAAACTCAGACCAGGATTTAGGATAATCCCTTTTTAAAAGCTCCAAAAAATCACTATACATAAACTTCGTCTAGTTCATATTCTTTCGAACTGAAAGACATGATCGTATTATCTGAAGATTTAACTGAATATGACTTTTGATTCGGTGTAGGCTTCTCAACAACCACCTCATTGATTGCTTTTGAAATTTCTTCAATTTTGGCCGGATCAAATAACATTCCGGTACACAAACAGTGCTTACGGTTGGTACTGGTCAGAATATCGTAATTAACACAGCTTGAGCAACCTTTCCAGAAATCTTCATCATCGGTTAATTGTGCAAACTGAACTTTCTCATACCCCAACAAGGCATTGATTTTCATTACTGCAGGTGAAGTGGTAAGTCCAAACAATTTTGCTCCAGGAAACCTGGTCAAAGAAAGTTTGAAAGCTTCTTCTTTTATCAAAGTAGCCAAACCCCCTAAACGGAAAGAGGGAACAACTATCAAACCAGAGTTAGCGACAAATTTATCGTGGCCCCAGCTTTCTATATAACAAAAACCTGCAAGTTCAGCGTCTTCAGTCAAAGCAATAATAGCTTTACCCTCACGCATTTTTTGTTTGATGTACTCTGGGTTACGTTTTGCAATACCAGTTCCTCTGGCTTTTGCGCTTTCTTCTATTTCTTTACAAATTTGTTCTGCGAATGGCAAATGCGCTTCGGACGCAACAGAAACAGCAAACCCTTTAGTTTTTTCCAATACCGTAATGTGTTAAATTGTTTTAAATAAAATGTATTAATTCAATGAAAGAGAGTAAAGAATCTCTCTACGGCCTTAGGTGACCGATTGAAAGGCGTCTTGAGCGATGCCTTTTCAAAATTAAGTTTAACAATTTATTTGAAATAACCATTAGGTTCAATAATTCTTAGAGAATAGTATACAAAGTTAATAATAAAATAGTTTCAATTCCTAATGATTAATTTTGACAAAATTTTAGGCAAAACTTAGCCAGTAGTGAAATTTCTTAACAATCTGACTTCTCTCAAATCCATGACACATCCTGAAATAGATCTTCATGAATACAAATATGATTTACCTGAAGCTAAAATACCGAACAGGCCTTTGGATAAGCGAGAGCAAAGCAAACTTTTAGTTTACAAAAACGAAATAGTCACTGAAGATGTCTTTTATAATATTGCAGATCATTTGCCAAAAAATACACTTTTGGTTTTCAATGATTCGAAAGTTATTCCAGCAAGACTATTCTTTCAAACTACCAACAAAGCATCCATAGAAATATTATGCTTAAACCAAATTGATATCGAATGCATAGATAATCCAGGTAATCAGCAAACATGGAAGTGCATTGTGGGAAATTTAAAAAGATGGAAAGAAGGTAATATCTTATCTATTGATTTAAAGATTGTTATTCTTTCGGCAGAACTGATTGAAAGAAATGGAGAAGACAATGATATCAGGTTTTCATGGACAGGAGAGCTGACTTTTCTGGAAGTTCTTGAATTAGCTGGAAACATTCCTTTGCCACCCTACATGAATCGAATGGCTGATGAGGATGATAATATCAGGTATCAGACAGTCTATGCTAAAAGTCCAGGATCAGTCGCAGCTCCCACTGCTGGTTTGCATTTTACTGATAAGGTGTTGGATGAAATAAAAATTAAAGGCGTTGAAATTTCTTACATCACACTCCATGTAGGCGCTGGGACTTTCAAACCAATAAAATCCAGTACAATATCCGGGCATAAAATGCATGAAGAAACATTTGAGGTTAGTGCCTCATTTTTGACGGAATTACATCATAATGATTTTGTTATCCCTGTAGGAACGACTTCGTTAAGAACCTTGGAAAGCATTTGCATTCTGGGAGATAAAGTTTCTAAAGGAGATTTTTCTATGATAATAAATCAATGGGATGGCTTTTCTGAAAATGTGCAACCAGCAAAAAAAAGTATTTCTTCACTTTTATTATGGATGAAACAAAACGAAAAAGAGATTATAACCGTAAAAACAAGCATTCTGATCGTGCCTGGTTATCGGTTTAGAATCTGCAAAGGATTAGTAACAAATTTTCACCAGCCGGAGAGTACACTAATATTATTGGTGGCAGCGTTCTTGGGTGAAAATTGGAAAAAAGTATATGATTATGCCCTTGAAAACGACTTTAGATTTTTGAGTTATGGTGATAGTTCAATTCTTTTACCTTAAATGTCAAAATCAGATTAAATAAGTAGTAATATTCATCGAAATTATTGTTTAATTCGCCACAACTTACATAGTATACATGGGATTCTTCGATTTCTTCACCAGTGACATTGCCATTGACCTTGGTACTGCCAATACACTGATTATACATAAAGACAAGATCGTAGTGGACGAACCCTCGATCATAGCACTCGACAGACAAAGCGGAAAGGTACTTGCCATTGGCCGCGAGGCCATGCAAATGCACGAAAAAACGCACGAAAACATAAAAACCATACGTCCACTGAAAGATGGTGTAATTGCAGACTTTCATGCAGCTGAACACATGATCAGGGGAATGATCAAAATGATTGATGGTGGCCAAAAACGTTTTTTCGCACCATCTCACAGAATGGTTATCTGTATTCCATCAGGAATTACTGAGGTGGAAAAACGAGCTGTTCGTGACTCGGCAGAACATGCTGGTGCAAAAGAAGTTTATATGGTTTATGAGCCTATCGCAGCTGCTTTAGGTGTGGGAATAGATATTGAACAACCATTGGGATCGATGGTTGTGGATATTGGAGGTGGTACAACAGAAATTGCAGTAATTGCCTTATCCGGTATTGTTTGCGATCAATCTATCAGAGTTGCAGGAGATGTTTTCAATAGAGATATCCTTGACTACATGCGCCGCCAGCACAATCTTTTGATTGGTGAACGTTCAGCAGAAAGAGTCAAAATTGAAGTTGGGTCCGCAATGACCGAACTGGAAAATCCTCCTGCTGATTTCGATATCCGTGGCAGGGACTTAATGACAGGTATTCCAAAAGTTATTAAAGTATCCTATTCTGAAATCGCATTTGCTCTGGATAAATCAGTTTCAAAAATTGAAGAAGCTGTCTTAAAAGCACTTGAAATCTCTCCTCCCGAATTATCTGCGGATATTTATGAAAGAGGAATTTACCTTACTGGTGGTGGTGCTCTTTTAAGAGGCCTTGACAAGCGTTTAGCTCTCAAAACTAAGTTGCCAATACATGTTGCAGAAGATCCATTACGTGCAGTAGTAAGAGGCACAGGACTTGCTTTGAAAAACATTAATACTTACAAAGCCGTGTTGATGTCATAAAGTAGAGTGCAAAAGCTTTTTCTATTTTTAATCCGAAACCAGAGAGTTTTTCTCTTTGTCATTCTAGAAGTGGCTTGCCTTACCTTGTTTTTTACTTTTAACAATTATCCCGGGGCAAGCTTCTTCAATACATCCAACAGCATGGTTGGCGGCATATATTCTGTAAAAAAAGATGCAGAAGACTATGTTGATCTTAAATACCAGAATGAAAGATTGGCTAATGAAAATGCGATGCTTCGTTACCAGCTAAACAAAAGGGTGAGTATTAATGAACAGGCAATTTTAAATTCACTGAGACCTGAGAGCGTTACCAACATTAAATTCAAGGCTGCAAAAGTTATAAACAATACGACCATGATGGTGAATAATTATATCACCATTAACAAGGGCAAAAATGACAGTATTGTGACGGGAATGGGTGTTTTCTCTCCATTAGGCGCCGTCGGTGTCGTAAAAAAATGTTCAGATAATTACTGCCTGATTAATTCTATCCTGCATTCCTCAATTTATATTTCAGCAAGATTAAAATCCAAAGAAGCATTGGGTTCTGTTCGTTGGGAAGGGTCGGATCCTACCAGAGGAATTTTTCTTTACATCCCACGGCATATTGAAGTTAAAAAAGGAGATACTGTATTAACTTCTGGTTTTAATAACGTATTCCCTCCTGGAGTTCCTTTGGGTTTTGTAGAGAAAACTGAAATCAAGCCTGATGAAACTTTTTACAGGATCACTATACGTTTTGCAGCAGATTTTAGCAGGTTGAATTATGTTTATGTAGTGACAAGTATTCTGAAAACTGAGGTTGATACATTGCAGAAGAATAATGTTACTGAACAGGAAATGTCTACAACTAAGAAGAAAAACAAATAGACCAGAATTTTCAGAATTAAATAATTTTAGAATTAATACATATTCAATTTCACGATTTCTGTTTTAATACATAAGTCTTTATTTTTTCCTTTTAACTTTTTTAACTTTTATTTTTCATTGTTGTCATCTGACCGCCATTTTTAAGTCGCCCATCATTCTACATTGCTTAAATAAAGCAGAAGGGATTAGATTGATAAAAGGTCAGACTGCCGACACTTCTAAATATTTTTTTTAAAAAATAGGTGGCTTAAAACAGTTATCAGAAGCTTAAGACCTTATATTGAATATTAACTTTTAACTATTAAATATTACAGTTTTTCTACTGCTCTAAACTTTTTACTTTTGATGCACTTTTAAGTAATGTTCTAATGGGTAAGATAATTTCAATTGCTAATCAGAAAGGTGGTGTGGGTAAAACTACAACTGCCATAAATCTTGCTGCCAGTTTTGCGGCGCTTGAGCTGAAAACATTACTTGTTGATGCTGACCCTCAGGCAAATTCTACGTCTGGTTTGGGATATGACCCACGCAATATCAAAAAAAGCATTTATGAATGCATGATGAACGAGGCTACAGCCACAGAGACCATTGTAAAAACATCTGTAGACTATCTTGATTTACTTCCATCACATATGGACCTTGTAGGTGCAGAGTTGGAAATGATCAATATTGCAAGCAGAGAGGAAAGGATGAAAGTGGCTCTGAATTCAATCAGGGAGAATTATGATTATATTTTAATAGACTGCTCCCCTTCTCTAGGTTTGATCACAGTTAATTCATTAACTGCATCAGACTCTGTGATTATTCCGGTGCAGTGTGAGTATTTTGCACTTGAGGGTTTGGGTAAATTGCTAAATACAATAAAAATTATTCAACAAAGGCTCAATACTAAAATGGAAATTGAAGGTATTTTGTTGACGATGTACGATTTAAGGATCAGACTTTCAAACCAGGTTGTTGACGAAGTGAAAACACACTTCCCAAACATGGTTTTCGAAACGATCATTCCACGAAATGTTAAATTAAGTGAAGCCCCAAGTTATGGATTGCCTGTAATTGCACATGATGCAGAAAGCAAAGGATCAATCAGTTACCTAAACCTTGCAAGAGAAATTGTGGAGAAGAATAAAAAAAGGATAAAATAATTTTTTCTTATTTCAAAGCGGTTTTCTCTCCTTAATTATGGTTCCAGAAAGATCAGGATAGCTCCATTCCCGATTATTACTTATTCGGAAATCATAAAAAAAGGAAAAGAAATACTAAATTTTGCAGGAGTAATCTATTGGGGGTTGTAGTAATAATTGAACATGATCTTATAACCGCACCTGATACCGGATTCTTCCAGGTATCCCAAATGCCTGCTAAAGCAAAAATTTCCCTGTCTTTTAAAGTTATGAAATATGGAATGCTGATTTCCTTTTTCAAACGTAGTTTATGACTTTCAAAGAAGCCATCTATAATTATCAGACAACGTTTGGATAGGATTGCTTCTTTAAAAGAATCAGTTTCAAATATCTTCTCTCCTCTTGCGTTCAAAGTGCCAAACCGATACTTGGACAAAAAATCTAAATGCTTGAAATCTTTCTTGATAAAGCATAACTCAAAGTCGATAAACCGGTAAGCATCTTCGTAATTGATGATAGCAGGTAAAAATGGATTATCAAAACCATTCGCCACATGATAAGTAGAGTTCCATTCCCTATACGGTTGTGCGTAATCGTATGTCTGCTCAGCTACGTATTTTTTTGGTGTTGAGACTTTGTAACACATACTTTAATTTGACAAATTGCCTTACATTTTTGAAACATTGAATTTGCTTTAATAATTCTATCTCTGTATAAAATGAAAAAAG
>JACMRH010000492.1 GCA_014376535.1 Cytophagales bacterium
ATCCAAAAATGCAATGAAGGAGGTCGCATCTTTGTCATAGCCTTTTGGTTCCACAAGAGTTTTGCCCTCCCAATCAGTAATGACATACAAAGGCTGGGCGTTATTGTTAAAAAGACGGATTTCCATGTCTGAGTTTTGTTTGCCAATGGAAGATTTGGTTTTTCCATCATAGGTTGAAACATACCATTCCGATTCAGGAAGTTCTGTTCTCTCGTCAACATACAACGAGACAATGACAAAATCTTCCCTAAGCCTTTTTAAAACTTCCGGATTACTCCAAACATTGGCTTCCATTTCCCGGCAGTTGGCACAGCCATGCCCGGTAAAATCAATAAAGACAGGCTTATTCTGAACCATTGCGCATGTTTGCCCTTGCTTTAAATCAAAGTATCCGGGCAAGTTGTGTGGAATGTGTAGCAAACCTTCATGTTTAGGTACTTCACACAAAGGATTATGGATTGATCCTTCAATATTTGATTTACCAGCATTACTTTGAAAGTCTAGAGTTGAAACAGGAGGCAAATAACCAGAAAGGGCTTTTAACGGTGCGCCATACATTCCAGGAACCAGGTAGGCTACGAAAGAGAATGATGCAATAGAAAACAATAACCTGGGAACTGAAACTGACTGCCTGTTATAATCTTCATCATCATGAGAAAGCTTTATTTTCTTCAGAAGATAAAGTCCTAATAAGCTGAAAATCACAATCCATAAGGCAATGAAAACTTCCCTGTCCAAAATCCTCCAATGGTAAACCTGGTCTGCCTGACTTAAAAATTTAAGTGCAAAAGCAAGTTCCAGAAAGCCTAGTGTAACTTTTACAGAATTCAACCACCCACCGGATTTAGGTAAAGACTTTAACCAGCTGGGGAACATGGCAAAAAGGGTAAAAGGAATGGCAAAGGCCATGGAAAAGCCCAACATTCCGATAATAGGTTTCACAAACATTCCACCTGCTGATTCAATCAAAACCGTTCCAATAATGGGCCCGGTACATGAAAAAGAAACTAAAGCAATCGTAAAAGCCATAAAGAAAATACCAGCATAGCCACCTTTTTCAGATTGCTGGTCGATTTTATTTACGAGGCTTGAAGGCAGTACAATTTCAAACATGCCAAGAAAAGAAGCTGCAAAAATTACAAATACACCGAAAAACAAGATATTAGGAAGCCAGTGTGTACTAATAAAATTTGCTGCATCAGCACCAAATAAGGCTGCAACTCCTGTACCGAGTAATGTATATATTCCAACAATTGATAAACCATACAACAAGGCTTTTCTAACTGCTTCCGAACGTGTTTTGCTGCTGTGGGTAAAGAACGAAACCGTCATCGGGATCATCGGGAAAACGCAGGGCGTTATCAAAGCAGCCAAACCAAACAAGAATGCTTTCAGGAAGAATGCCCAAAGTGATAATTCCTTTTTTTCTTCTTTTGTTGAAGTGATTACTTTAGCCGGTTCACTTACTGGCTTATTAGCATTAAGTTTTATCTGACCAGATTGAGTTTTTGCAGAATCTTTATGAATAATTTTATGAGGAGGAATGACGGGGACTTCTGGTGGGTTTGCAATAATTTTTGCATCATGAATTAATGGGCTGACTTTAAGTCCTGTAATTTTTAGATCAAATTCACCACCAACACAAGCCCCATCTTTAATTGTACAGGTTTGATATTCAACAACACCTTCAATTAATGGATTCTCTTTTAGGATTTTAATCTTCTGTTTAAATTCTGCTTTACCAATAAAATAGGAAATCTCACCTCCCCATATCTCATCAAATTTCCTTTTTGGGTGGTTGGGTATAAGTTTTCCAACTTGTTGAAAATCTTTGTTCTTTTTAAGATTTAAAGCAGTAACAATTGGCCCAAGATTTGGATCAAAATCTGAAGAATACATGTACCAGCCATCTTCAATTTCAACCTTGAAAATGATCGTCACTTCTTTTCCTACAGAAGTTTCTGTGGGCTCTAATCTATAAGACCACTTAGCATGCTGTTTAATATTATTTCCTGCAACCGTGCCAGGGCCCGCAATGTTTAGCTGAGATTGAGCAGAAAAATAAATCAGTAAAAAAACGGCAATTAATAACGATCGCATATGTACTTGGTTCTTAAAAGCAAAATTAAAAGTATTGACAATAAGTTCATCTTAATGTTTAATACTTGGAATGGTGTAATTTGTTTTCGACAAAAATATTTTGTGTGTGCTAAAAGTAGCATGCATATTTTTGGATAGCTAACAGAAATTAAAAGTACCTATTAAACCTTGAATTAGTTTAACACACTCCTTAAATTGATTTATTCTTTAATATCCGATACAAAATCCAAAATATATATCATTTTTCGATTTTATCTTTCAGTAAAATAAGGATGATTAATACGGAATCAATTTGTAATTAATTGTATAAAGATCAAAAAAGAACGAAGAGGATAATTTGGTCCTCTCCGTTTTAATTAAGTTTAAAAAAAATTATTGCACAACGAGCTTTTCAGTATTTACGCCCTCAGGAGTATGAATTTTTACCAGGTACATACCAGGTAATAAATTCTCCGGAGAGATTTGCCCTTCCTTTACATCAAGACCTTTGATTACTGATCCGCTTTCTATAGACAATATTTCAACATAAGTGGCCTTGTTAGCGTGCAAAGTAATTCTACCAGAATTATAAGGATTAGGACTTAATATTCCATTTGACAGTTTGTCTACTAAAGTTTCTGTAGAATTAACAATTACGTTGTTTTTGATAACATCAGCTGTAGATCCAAACAAAGCGTAACTTTCATTGCTTCTCTCATCATTTTTATAAGCTGCTACAAATTGTGTTTCTTTTATACAAAGCTTTACCGGCGATTGGGTTGCAAGACCAAGTGTCTGCATTCCTGTTTTTAACCATTTGTTGCCAAACAATTCATATCGCACTACAATGGCATTGCCGTCTTCGTTGTTTGAGCTAACAAGAAGAGTGTTTTTATCTACTGCCACTTCTATAGAAGCAGAATCGCGAAAAGGAACAAGTTTGCCTGCTTCTGACCATGAAGACCCAAAAATGCTATATATCTGTACAAAATTTCCTTTTCCTGGAGCAGCAAATGCAAAATCATTGGAAATTGCAACTGAACTTGCAGGTTTTGAGAATCCAGATTCTCCAGTAAATCTTTGTTTATATACGAAAGTGTCTCCTTGAACCTGATAAAAATATGCTCCACTTGTTGATGAACCAGCAGGGGCACCTACAATTAGGTTTTTACCTTTCATAGCTATGGTATGACCAAATTCAGATTTTTTAGCCAAATCATCCGGTGCCAATTCTTGTATGGGAGTAAAATCATAATTGTCTTTCTTGCCGAAAATATAGACAACACCTTTTTTACTATCCCTTATAGGAGCTGATACTGCGGTGAAAATACTATCAGCTGCAATACAATAGCCGAATTTTTCTTCATCACTATAATTCGCGTCTAAAAATCTGTTTGTATCCGCCCAGCTTATCTCATGCGGAGATAATAATACATAGGGATCATCCCGAATGTCCAAATTAGATGTGTCAGGTTCTTTAGAATAAATAAGTACAAATCCTGTTTGAAGTGAATTTTGCTGATTTAATCCTCTTGGTGCCCCAATTAAAATATGGTTATCAGTGATTTTAATTGCATTTCCTATTTCATTATCTGTATAAAAATATTTATCTCTTGGAGCAATTTTTGAGATAAAATTCCATGCTCCATTTTCTTTCCTGTAAATAAAGGCTGTGCCATTGCTATCCGCAATATCGTTATCTACTGCACCAATTATTGCAAGATCATTATCAATCGCAACCCCAGTAGCAAAATTGTCCCCAGCATCTTTAAAAGGATATTTTGTTTTTTTTCCGTTCAATGAATCTGACAAAAATTCACCAAGCGCAAGGAGATGCAGTGATCCTGGAGAATCTCTGTTTGTTGAATCTTCAGGGTCATGAACCATAAGGACGCTTTTTGAGGATAACATATCAGATCCAAATGGTTTATTTCGCGTTTTATAATCGGAAGGGATTTGAATAGTACCTGCCTTGTAAAATTGATTTTTATGATACCTGAAGGCGATAATACCTAGAGAAAAATCGGCAAACATCCATCTTTTATCTTTTAAGGCCATGTATCCGTTACCAGCATCATTGCCCCATATAGCAGAATAAGGATTTGCTTCCATAAAATTACTGCTCAAACTACCATCGTCATTGATAGTTATTAACCAATATGAAGTTCCATCTTGACCATACCTGGTAGTCCCTATAGTATTTCCGTTTAATATTTTCTCACCATAAAAACCTCCTTTTCCCACGTCAGGTAAAAAGATTTCGTCAATTTTTTTAATGCTATCACCAACTACTTTAAACATTCCGATTCCCTCTGAAAAAGACACAAGATGTCCATTGTCGGTAATATTTGAGATTCCATAACTCAGGTACCATGGCCAGGTTCGAGGGTCAATATCCAGTATAAGTTTCTTTAGCGTTTCCTTTTCAAACCGGTAAACATTGCCACTTATCAAAATGTAGTTCTCATTAAAATCACCAACATATCCAAAATTAGAATAGGCAGTAGGGACAGAATCTGTTAGTTTTTTTTGAAAAACAAAATCTGATGTTGAGTCAACTCTTTTATAGAAGTACAAAGCTCCTGCGTCTTTTAATCCATCTATATCTTCGTTGTGGGCACTTACTGCAAGAGTATTTTTGAACTTAGAGATTGTAACACCAAATCCGTTACTACTACCTGAAGATAGTGTTTGTTTTAAAGTCCAGTCTTTGCCGGTTTTTTTATAAATGAATACTGCCCCTGAGATAGTATCCTTTCCATTTATTCGCAGCCAGTCAGGTTCTGCAACGATGATAGTATTCTCATCTATCACTTTAGCACCATCTCCGAATTGTTCAACGGTACCACCAGGTGGAGTTTGAAGTTTTTGAGAAAGCCATTGCGCATTTACTGACAGAGAAAAGTTTACAAGTAAAAAAATAAACACAGATGGGTAATTTTTTTTCATAGAGAGTTATTAGAATTATTCTAACTGAAAACTCTATGCCTTCTTATGATATTTTCTTATAAGTTAATTCCTGATGTTTATTTCTTATGTAAGAAAATGTAACCTTTGTAAAGGAATATATCAGAATTATCTTTAATCGATTATTAAATGTTGCAGCAGAGTTATAGTTAAAAGTTCAATCGTTTTTTGGCATGTCCGAATTGGATGTACTTTATTCTAGATAGAAGTAGAAAAAAACTCCAATAACAGAGTTGCTCTATGTTGGATAGTGAGCGTAAGTCTAGCCAATTTTAATCCTGCGCATCAACCAAAGCAATAGTAGCCATATTCACAATATCCCGAACAGAACTGCCTAACTGCAAAATGTGAACAGGTTTAGCCATGCCAAGCAATATTGGGCCAATAACCTCACTTCCACCGATTTCATGCAAAAGTTTATAAGCAATATTTCCTGAAGCCAAATCCGGAAATATTAATGTGTTAGCGCCTTCTTCTGCAAGTTCAGAAAAAGGAAATACTTCCTGTTGAAGCTTTGGCCTTAGAGCCACATCTGCCTGAATATCACCTTCAATTAAAAGATCTGCATAAAGCTCATTGGCTTTTTTGGCAGCCATCATGGTTTTTTCCGGAATTTTTCCTTTTGCTGAGCCGAAGTTTGAATAGGAGAGAACTGCAATTCTTGGTATAATTTCCAGGCTCTTTACAAAGTTTGCCGATAAACCAATTATTTCTACCAGCTCATCTACAGTTGGGTCAATGTTTACCGTGGTATCCGCAAAGAAGTAAGGTCCTTTTTTGCTGTTTACAATATAAAGTCCGGCCACTTTATTTACAGATTTCGCAACACCGATCACATGCAACGCTGGTAAAATTGCCTGAGCATAATCTTTAGTCAGACCGGAAATAAAGGCATCTGCTTCGCCGGTTTCAACCAACATAGTACCAAAGTAATTTCGCTCGTGCATGAGCCTTATAGCATCTTCAAGCGTAATTCCTTTCCTTTTTCTTTTGTCGTATAATTTTTGCGCAAAGACCCTGATCTTATCTTTATCCTTCACATGGTCTATAATAATGCTTTTGCGCAGATCAAGTTTATATTCTTCAATAATAGACCTGATCTTTTCTTCGTTTCCTAATAAGATTGGAATACCTAAACCTTCATCTTCTACAATTTGAGCGGCTTTTAGGATTTTATATTTATCCGCTTCGGCAAAAACAATTCTTTTTGGATTTTGACGTGCCTTGTTCATCAATAGGGTCATCAGTTTCTGATCTACCCCAATGCGTTGCATAAGTTTGGTTTTATAGGCATCCCAATCTGTGATAAAAACTTTTGCCACTCCTGAATCCATCGCTGCCTGCGCAACTGCTGACGAAACTTCAGTGATCAAACGTGGATCTAATGGTTTAGGAATCAGGTAATTTCTGCCGAAAACAATTTTATCATCTCCGTAAGCCTTGTTTACTATTTCAGGTACTGGTTCTTTCGCAAGATTAGCAATTGCTTTAACTGCGGCCAATTTCATTTCTTCATTAATCTCTGTAGCCCGCACATCTAGGGCTCCACGAAATATGTATGGAAACCCAAGTACATTGTTAACCTGATTTGGATGGTCGCTCCGGCCAGTTGCCATTATTATGTCGTTGCGACAAGCCATTGCTGTTTCGTATTCTATTTCTGGATTTGGGTTTGCCAGTGCAAAAACAATAGGTCCTGGAGCCATGGTTTTAACCATTTCTGCAGTAAGAATTCCACCAACCGATAGGCCAAGGAACACATCTGCATTCACAACCGCTTCTGCTAATGAATTCAGGTTTTTATCCGTAGCTATAAAAACGTGGCTTTCATGTAGATTGATTCTGTCTTTCCGGATAACTCCGTCTTTATCATACATCACAAGGTTTTCCTTTTTTAAACCCAGTGCCAGGTAAAGTTTTACGCACGCCATTGCAGCCGCCCCTGCACCACTCACTACCAGTTTTATCTCTTCAATTTTTTTTCCTGATACTTCCAGGGCATTTAAAAGTGCAGCACTGGAAATAATCGCTGTTCCGTGCTGGTCGTCATGCATAACAGGAATTGCCATTCTTTTTCGAAGTTCTTCTTCGATATAGAAACATTCTGGTGCTTTGATATCTTCCAGGTTAATGCCTCCAAAAGTGGGCTCCAGCGATTTTACTATCTGAACAAATTTTTCCGGATCTGTTTCATTTATTTCGATGTCAAAAACATCAATTCCTGCAAACTTTTTGAATAACACTCCTTTTCCTTCCATAACGGGCTTAGAAGCTTCCGGACCTATATTTCCTAAGCCCAAAACTGCCGTTCCGTTTGTAATTACTGCTACCAGGTTTCCTTTTGCAGTGTATTTATAAACATTTTCAACGTTTTCCGCTATCTCTTTGCAGGGTTCTGCAACGCCTGGAGAATAAGCCAGGGCAAGATCTAGCTGTGAACTCAGCATTTTAGTCGGGACAACTTCAATTTTACCGGGCTGACCCTGCGAATGGTAATTTAAAGCGTCTTCTTTGCGGATGATGATAGACATTTATACAGTAGAGTTTAGAAATTTTTATATCAATTGCTGGTTTTAGGAAATAATCTTTCATCCCAAAAGAAATTTTCTTTCCTTGTTAGCAATACGTTTTGTTCATTAAAATCTTGGTGTTCGGTATTTATGATATAATTTGATTCTTGAGGAATTAGGGCCGAAGGAACTTTTAAAATAAGAGATGATTTTTTATTATACCAATCAGCACCTATTGATTGCAATTTAGAATAAGATGTGACAAATCTCCAGTTTTCGGGAAGATCAGCTTCTTTAATTTCAGTATAAAGCTTTCTGTCATCAGAAATGGAAATGACCATAACCAGATAAGGAATATTGGTCAGAATGGATGATCTGTGTACAACCAATTCTAAACTTGCCAATGATCTTGACGACCCTGTGTATAAAACTAACTGTCGTTCCTGATTCCATCTGGCTGCTGCCCCTGAAGCCATGAGTTTTAAAGCATATTTCTCTAAACTAATCCTGAAAACTTCCATTCTCAGGAGTTATCACCATATTCAATTCCTGTCAGGCTGTCGTCAACCATCTTTATCCCATTTATTGTTCCAAGAAAATCAAAGGGTCCTTTTCCGCTAAATTGGAAATTAGGAGTTTCTAGCCATTTGTAAAAATCTTCAGAAGTGCCAAAAATATCAATTCCATGTTTCAAAAGTGACAATAACATTATTACATGCTCTTGCAGATTTGCGTTTAATGTAGAAGAAGATTCTTTATAAGTTCTGTAAGTTTTAACATTTAGGTTGAGCCAGGCAGAAAGTACTACGTCATTATAATGACTATAATTCTTTAAAGCATTGATGTAATTGCCAGTTATTTTCTGGGAATAAATGTACTGTACAATCTCCCCGGAAGTCATTCTGGAAGGAATACTATTTAAAATATCATTGGTAGCCATATACAATACTAGGTAAAATTACTATTCTCAGCAAGTAAAATTACCTTTGATTAATATTGTAATCCTTAATCAATCGAAATCTCTTCTTCTTCATTCACCTCGACAGCTTTTTTCTTTTCTTTTTGAATTGGGGAACTGGTTTTAAACAAACTTTTGAATTCCTCTTTTTCCTTCTTCCAACTGTCTTTTACCTTGTCTTTAACTGCTTGTTTATCATAGGCAACAACACAATTGTCTGCCGAGCCTTTTATAGTCAAAAACAAAGTGGTGTTTGTTCCTTCTTCTTTGATGGCACCAAAAACTGCATCGGGATCTTTCTTTTTGAAGTTTTTTAGTGAAACCCGAAGTTTATAGTCCATATCTCCAGCAAATGAATGAGTTCCAATTATCCCCACAGTATTAAGGTTAGATTTTATCTCCATTTCAGGAATATAAATGACTTCTTTCTCTATTCTGATGGTATTTTTTAGCTCGCTAAAACGGATATTAGAAAGCTCTTTTGCATCAACAAACCGGGCCAATTTCTGCATAGGTTCAAAATTATTCAGTTCCCCGTTTTTGATAGAGATATTCAAAAGTGTTTTTAAACCTTTCGTGAAAATATGGTTTTGATTGTCCAGGGGAACATAAAGATCTGCATCCATTGTTATCTGGCCTTTCAGATTGTTTTGAGTTAAAAACTTTTGTCCGAAATTGTCGAACATATATAGCACACTATCAACATTCACATCTTTACATTTTGCATTGCCGGTAAACAAGGAAATGTTAGGATTGGTGAAATCCAATTTACCATCAAATCTAAAATTTCCTCCCCCGGATTTCATGCTTATGTTACTGGTAGAAATCACATTCTGGTGGAGATAAACTCGACCTGTGACATTCGAAGAGGAAAACTTCTTATAAGAAACTCTCTTTACGTCGCATTGAAAATAAAACTTCCCCTCTTTTGGAATAATGCTAGCATTTTGACCAGCATTTCCAACAGAACCTTTTTCTGGTAAAATCAAAAGTTTTTCCAGGTCAAGATTGGTTGCAAATAATTGTAATTCCCCTTCAAGTTCATTGCTGCTTCCTGCCATGTACATCAGATAATGGTACAAATTACCTTTCAACCTAATATCTTGGCCTTGTGCTTTGGCAGTTAATTCATGGAGGTAAATGGCTTTATTGTCAAAAGAAAATTGTGTTGATAAATTCTGAACTGAAAAATGATTGCCCTTTGTTCGGAAGCTGCAATTGTCTATTTCCAGGTTGCCATAAGAACTTACTTTCTCAAGTGTATTCTTATGGTCGAGGTCTTTTTTATACCCTTCAAAGAACAAATCTGTTTTTAATTCTCCTTCCAGAGATTCTAATGTTTCAAATTTGAATATTTGCTTTAGACTACCAAGTTTGAATGAACCATTAAAATTAAATTTGATATAAGGGTTCAGGAAATTCCTTACCTCAAGGTCAGAGGTAAAAGTACGGCCATCAATAGAACCTTGAACATCATTTAAATGTAGATAAGAATATTCTCCCAAGGATTTTTTACCATTGCTGTATTTGCCTGTAAATGAGATGTTTTCAATTTTTTTACTTAAGTCAGGATGAAAGAAACTGGAATTTTTGCATCCAAAATCGAAAACGGCTTCTGGCGCGAAATGAGAATCTACCTTTCCTTTGATAACCCCTTTGAAATAAATATTCCCCTCACTTTTATAAATCCCTAATTGTTGGCTAATATCTTTCGGAAGCAGAGCAACAATTGTTTGGATGGTAGTTTCTTTTCCTGTTAAGGCCAAAACAATATCCTGGCCAGAATTAACCCCAAACTTGCCTTCCAGGTTAAATAAAGAAGATCCTATAAAAATATCGGATGGCTCAACTTTGTAATAATCTGTATGTCCATCATACGTTATGGAAGTATTCAGTTTTATTTCTCTTGAAGCAAGATAATCGTGCTTGTCTATATTAATTTTGTGAACGAAGAAATCCCCACCAACTTTTACCCCCCAGGATTTATTGTTAGCCAGAAAATTAGCTTCGCCTTTGCTGCAAAACAGGTCGTACACCTGATGGTTTATCCTGTTTTCAAAAAGGATTCTTACCTTTTTTAAAGTAATTTCTTCAAGGTTAAAGGAAACAGATGAATTGGTTTTTACGGTATCTTCTGATGGGTTTAAAACGGTAAAATTATTCTGCCCATCTTCCCTGATTACCAGGTGAATGTCAGCATTCTCAATAATTGTTTTTGAAATTTTGTATTTGCCGTAATACACATCCAGCAAATTGAAGCTTAACAGAATTTTATCTGCAAGTAATAAGTGCGAGTTGTCTCCCAAAAAAGAGCCTCTCATTTTAATTTTATTAAACTCCAGAGAAACATTCGGGAAAGTTTCCCAAAAATCAATGTCTATTTTTTCGACTACTACTTTGGTATTTAGCTCTTTATTTAATTCACCTACCAGTGTAGCAATAATTTTATCTTTGAATTGGTAGAGTAAAAATGAAATTGTTCCTAAAACCAGTGAAAACACCAGGATTAACCAGAATAGAACTTTTAGAATAGGACGAAATGGCTTCAAAAGTACCGTTTACAATATTATACGGAAAATTAACCAGTTAAGGGGAAACAAAAAATTTAAAGAGTTTTAATAGTCATTTCTTGATCCTTTATAGGCAGGCTTTAAAAATCTAACAAACAAATTTTATTGAATTGTGTTATGAATATTTTAAAAGTGACTATTTAAAGAATCTATTTTAAAATATTTAAGAAACTTTTATTTCGCTCACAGTTTCCATAGTTTTGGACAGCTAAACTTAACATCATGCTTATCCGTTATTTATGTTTTGTCTTTTTTATATTTTTTGCTTTTCAAATTAATGCTCAGGACAGGTTTGTTTTAAGTGGAACAGTCCGCGATTCTGCGAATGGAGAGGATATGATAGGTGCCACAATATTTGTGAAGGAAACAAATAGTGGAGTAGCTACCAACCCATATGGTTTTTTCTCATTAACGCTTCCTAAAGGTACTTATACAGTGGTAATAAGTTATGTAGGATATGTTTCTTATAATCAAATCATTGAGTTTAATTCTAATATAAAACTTGATGTTGCTTTGGATGAACAAAGAGTTGAAACAAAAGAAGTAATCGTAACCGCAGAAAGGAAGGATGCCCAGGTGAAAAACCTTGAAATGGGTGTTTCTAAATTGGAAATGAAACAAATCAGCTCAATACCTCCATTATTAGGGGAAGTGGATGTAATCAGAAGTATTCAATTATTGCCTGGCGTTTCAACTGTGGGGGAAGGAGCTTCAGGGTTCAATGTTCGTGGTGGAGGTGTAGACCAAAACCTGATTTTATTGGATGAAGCGCCTGTTTATAATTCCTCACATTTATTTGGATTTTTCTCTGTCTTCAACCCTGATGCCGTAAAGGATGTTAAACTTTCAAAATCTGCCATACCTGCACAATACGGTGGAAGATTGTCATCAGTACTTGATGTCAGAATGAAAGAAGGGAACATGAAAAAAGTAAATGTTCAGGGTGGTGTAGGAGTTATATTTAGTCGTTTAACAGTAGAAGGCCCGATCAAAAAGGATAAAGCTTCTTTTATAATTGCTGGAAGAAGATCTTATGCAGATGTGCTGGCCAGACCTTTTCTAAAGGGCGACTTTACCAAGGCTAAACTGTATTTTTATGACCTTACGGCAAAAACGAATTACATAATCAATAAGAACAACAGGATTTTTCTTTCCGGATATTTCGGAAGAGATGTTTTTGGCGCCACTGCAGCAACATTTAGTTGGGGAAATTCTACTGCTTCGCTTCGCTGGAACCATTTATTTTCAAGTAAGCTATTTATGAACCTTACAACTTATTACAGCAATTATGATTACAGGCTGGCTTTTGGAAGAAAAGGAGAAGACGATTCTTTCGAATGGACCTCAAGGATACTTAATTACAGTGTAAAACCAGATTTTACCTGGTTCCTCAACGATAAAAACACCATAACATTCGGAGCCCAGGCAATTTATTACACCTTCAAACCCAGCAATGGAATATCTGTATCCAAAGGCAAGACCCGGGACATTAGTTTGCCTCTGAAATATGGTGCTGAAACTGCCATTTATCTCTCAAATGAGCAAAAGCTTTCTGCTCGCTTGAGCGTCTCTTACGGCTTACGCTTCTCCTTCTTTAATTACCTTGGCGAGGGATCAGCTTATTCTTATTCACAAACCTCCGGGAACTACATAAGGAATCCGGTATCTGTGCAAAAGTATAATAGCGGTGAAACTATAACAAGTTATGCGAATCCTGAGCCCAGGGCTGCTGTGAACTTTTCCCTTTCAGAAAGTTCCTCTTTTAAAGCAAGTTATAACCGCATGGCACAGTA
>JACMRH010000493.1 GCA_014376535.1 Cytophagales bacterium
ACTAGAAGACCCGATTCAGTTTAGTATCACTTACCGGCCTGATAATCATAGGAACCTGTTCTACAGTTACCATACTGGAATCCAATCCAAACCATTTTTCTTCAGAATTAGCATAATGCTTCACAAAAAAGTAAGCATCCATTACTAATTGTTCTGATATAGGAAGGTCATTTTCGAAACTTAGGAACTTCTCAATAACCACAAAACGGAAATCACCGGCAACATTTTTTCTGTTCAATGAATCGTATCGGCTTGTAATGTCTACTTCTTTGCTTTTAACCAACTCTTCAACAGCTTTTCGGAAAAATAAATTTATCCTGTTTTCAACACGGAAACCTAATTTAAAAGTTACCCTAATTACATCCTGAGGAACAAGAACATCAACCTTGTAATCCATTGTATAGGGTTCATCAGTTACATCCACGTGCACAAACCAATATATATCGGCACGTTTTGGTTGCTTTTGTAATATGGAATAGATGATTTTTGATTCAATTTCATCTCCCCTGTTGGCACTGGTCATGAAAATCAGGTTAGTTGCATACTTCGGAATGGAATTATCGACACTCAATTCTTTTAAAACCTCATAATATTCTTCAAGTTTAACGTATTCAGTAAGCCTGTTTTTGATTGAAGTAGCTTTGTACCACACCCACATGATCAGGAATATGGCTGACCCAATAACTAAACTTACCCAGCCACCGTGCGTAAATTTTGTAAGGTTTGCAATCAAAAATGATCCTTCAATAGTAAGGTAAAATAACAACAAGGTTATGGCAACAAACGAAGGGAACTTTTTGGCCTTGACATAAAAGTATAGCAAAAAGGTGGTCATAAGCATGGTTAGCGTTACAGATAAACCGTAAGCCGCCTCCATATGCGATGATTCTTTAAAATACAACACCACTCCAACGCAACCCAATAAAAGAACCCAATTTACACTAGGTACATATAATTGTCCTTTATGTAATGTTGGGAAAACTATTTTTACCCTGGGCCATAAACTAAGCCTTACAGCCTCACTTATCAGGGTAAATGATCCTGTTATCAATGCCTGACTGGCTATAATGGCTGCCATAGTCGCAATAACAATTCCTGGAATCAGGAACCATTCCGGCATCATAGCAAAAAATGTTTTACTGTGTATGGTTTGTCCTTTTAAAGTAAGGAGGTAGGCTCCTTGTCCAAAATAGTTGAGCAGCAAACAAATTTTAACAAAAATCCAGCTGATCCTGATATTTTCTCTTCCGCAGTGTCCAAGGTCAGAATACAAAGCCTCTGCCCCTGTCGTACACAAAAATACTGCTCCCAGAAGCCAAAATCCTGAAGGATAGTTCCACAATAGATCAATTCCATAAATAGGATTTAATGCTTTAAAAATCTCAGGGTATACAACTACTTTATTGAATCCTAAGATGGCGAGCATGCCAAACCAAACCAACATTATTGGACCAAAAAACCACCCAACCTTCTTAGTACCAAACCTTTGAACAAGAAATAATAAAATCAGAATACCTATGACAATTGGAACTGTTTTAATTTCCGGATTGTATATCTGCAGACCTTCTACTGCTGATGATATTGACAAAGGGGGCGTAATAATTCCATCGGCAAGCAATGCTGCACCACCGATCATGGCCGGGATTACAAGTCCTTTAAATTTCCTCCTAATTAATGCGTATAAGGAAAATATCCCTCCTTCACCATTGTTATCGGCCCTTAAGGCAAAAATTACATATTTAATAGTGGTTTGAAATGTCAGGGTCCAGAAAATACATGACAAGGCTCCCATAATCAGCATTTCGTCTATTACAGACTTGCCAACAATGGCATCCATTACATACAATGGAGACGTTCCAATATCTCCATATATAATTCCTAATGTTACCAACAGTCCACCTGCTGACAACCTATGCATATGACCCAGTTTGTGATCTTTTCCTTGTATCATTAATTAAGACATTACCGGTTCGCCCTTTTTTGCTTTTATCAATTGTAACGCAAGATATACCGCTTCTCTGAAAGAGGATTCGTTTGCTTTGTTTTTACCTGCAATATCGTATGCCGTGCCATGATCAGGACTAGTTCGTATTTTAGAAAAACCTGCTGAAAAGTTTACTCCTGTTTCGAAAGCTAGTGTTTTAAAGGGGATTAAGCCCTGATCATGGTACATAGCCAATACCGCATCGAACTGCTTATATGTTTCCTTTCCAAAAAAACCATCAGCTGGATAAGGTCCATAAATTAATTTTCCTTTTTCCTGAAGTTCTTTCAACAAGGGGCTGATCACTTCCTTTTCTTCCTTTCCTAACAATCCATCTTCACCAGCATGAGGGTTAAAGCCCAAAACCGCAATCTTTGGTTTTTGAATCGCAAAATCATTCATCAGGCACTTTTCTAATATTTGGAGCTTTGATTTTAACAAATCTTTAGTTAAAGCCTGGCTCACTGAATTCAATGGAATATGATCTGTAGCAACACCAAATTTTAAATTACCACATACAAATGTCATCAGGTAGTTTTTTTCACCAAAAGCGTCTGCCAGGTAATCTGTGTGCCCCATAAAGCGAAACTCATCGCTTTGCATGTTGTTTTTGTTGATTGGAGCAGTCACTAAAGCCTCAATTTTCCCAGCCTTCAAGTCTTCAGTTGCTTTTTTCAAAGATAAAAAAGCTGCCCTTCCTGCCTGCTGGGTTTCTTTACCTGGCTCGATTTGAATTTCATCTTCCCAACAATTAATAACATTCAATCTGCGAATATGTTTTTCACTTAGATCCTTAATAACATGATAATGAAATTCTTCAATATTAGATTGCCTTTTGTAAAAATTCATTACACGTCCTGAACCGTAAAGCACTGGCGTACAAAATTTAAAAATTCTGTTGTCCATGAAGGTTTTCATGATAATCTCTGGACCAACTCCGTTATAATCTCCAATACTGATCCCAATTACTGGTTTATCAGGATTAAATTTTTCGGCCTGGGCCTGATTTTCAATTCTATCCATTCAAAAACGATTTAAATCTTAAAGTCAAAATTACTGAAAAGAATATTTTTTTATAAACCTATATAAAAGCCTGATTCCAATGCCAGTTCCACCTTTACCACGGTAACTATCTTTCTGGTGCATAAAGGCCATGGCTGCTATATCGAGATGTATCCAGGGATATTTAACAAATTTTTCCAGAAATTTACCCGCTACTATTGCCCCGGAATCAGCGCCCCCAATATTTTTTATGTCTGCAATATCTGAATCAAGATACCTGGCATATTCGTCCCATAGTGGAAATTCTACCAATCTCTCATGAACATAATGAGAAGCTTCTTCAAGTGCTTCTTTTACATCTTTAGAAGCTGTTCCCATATAAACTATCCCTTTATTGCCAATTGAAGCAACTGCACTCCCTGTTAAAGTGGCAATGTCAATGACAAGGCAAGGATCGTATTGAGTAGCATAAGACAATGCATCAGCAAGAATCATTCTCCCTTCAGCATCGGTATTCATTATTTCTACTGTTGATCCATTGTGCATGGTCACCACATCCCCTGGAGTGATAGCATTACCATCCGGTCTGTTTTCTGTTGCAGGAATTAAGCCTATTACATGAACTGGTACCTTATTTTCAGCCAATGCTGCAATAGTTCCAATTACTGTAGCTGCACCTGCCATATCGCACTTCATAAAATCCATGCTGTTTGGCGTTGGCTTTAGACTTAAGCCACCAGTATCATAAACGACACCTTTACCAACTAAAATAATGGGTTTAGAGTTTTTTGCAGTTCTTGACCTATATTCTAAAATGCTGAAGGTTGGAGGATTAGGAGAACCTGCGTTGATGGAAAGAAGCCCTCCCATTCCTAAACTTTTAATTTTGTTTTTATCAAAGATTTCAACTGAGAATCCTTTTTTTGCCCCAATTTCTTTAGCCCTTTCAGCAAGGTCTACTGCTGTGAGGCTTATCAGAGGCTCATTGACCAAATCTCTGGCAATACAAACTGCCTGGCATCTTTGTAATAGATTTTTGATTTGTAAATCCGATAAGGGATCACTATAAACTTCAAGTACAGTAAGCTTTGATTCTTTTTTTTCAGTTTTATATTTTTGAAAAGTATAATGACTTAAAATAAGACCTTCTAAAAAGGCAAGAGTTACTTCCGGATCCTTTTGAAAATCTAAGATCCTGGCAAATTCCAGGTTTTCTTTGAAAAATATATCAAAAACATCAGAAGCATGATTTCTTACTTTTTCAAGATTAGAATTATAATCTTCTTTGATTTGTGTTTTAACTGCAACTTTTACTGAAGGATAGTTTGTTAGCAGGGCAATAGAATCTTTCTCAAATTTCTTATTAATGGCTGCCAGTTCGCCAGCATCTGGAAAAAGAGTAGAAGGAATAAATTTAGGAAGAAGTATAATTCCCTCTTTGGGTGCCTCTAGAGGAAGGCCATGTAACAAGCGTATCTGCACTTCTTTTCTTTATCGGACAAAGCTAAGACAGAGTAGCGATTTATGGTATAATTTTAAGGCTTTATTTCAATGAGTTCAGTTGTGAGTTTTGGGATGTGAGTTGTGAGTAACTTTAAACATTGATCTTCTATTTTGACTTCTAGGTTATAAAAACTTGTTTAGAACAATATTACTGCCAAAAACAATTCATATAAAATTCCCCCTATTTCAGCCTTAAAAATATACAACCAATGGTTCAAAAACCGTGGATGGAAACCTCTCTCCTACCAGGTTGAGGCATTCCATGCTTATATGAAAGGCAAAAATGGAATCATAAATGCCCCTACCGGTAGCGGTAAAACATTCTCTCTTTGGTTGTCAATTGTGATCAAAAGCATCACTCAAAAAAAGCATGCTCCGGTTACATTAAAAGTTTTGTGGATCACCCCTGTCCGGGCACTTGCAAATGACCTAAAAATGGCCATGCAAACAGCCTGTGACGAATTAGAAAGTAACTGGAAGGTTGAACTGCGCACCGGCGACACAGATGTGAAAGACAGGGAAAAACAGCGCAAAAACCCACCACAGGCCTTAGTTACCACTCCGGAAAGCCTTCAATTATTTCTTGCAAGTAAAGATTACCACCAGTTTTTTGCCAACCTGGAATGTATTGTGATTGACGAATGGCATGAGCTGCTTGGAAATAAAAGAGGGGTTCAAATAGAACTTGCGCTTTCCAGGTTGAAAGCTATTTGCCCGGAAATGCAGATTTGGGGAGTATCAGCTACTATTGGAAATCTTGATGAAGCCATGCAGGTAATTTTGGGAGATGACCTGGAATTAAAGCCCAGTAAAATGGTCAAAGCCGATATTATCAAGAAAATAGACATTATTCCTATTTTGCCAGACGAGGTTGAAGAATATCCCTGGGCAGGACATTTAGGGATTAAGCTTTTAGAAAAGATCATTCCCATTATCAATTCTTCAAAAACGTCTTTGATTTTTACAAACACGAGATCGCAGGCTGAAATCTGGTATTCAAGGATTATAGAACAATATCCTGAATTTTCGGGTGCTATTGCAATACATCACGGATCCTTAAGTCAGGAAATAAGGCTTTGGGTTGAAGACTCTTTGCACAAAGGAACTCTTAAAGCTGTTATCTGCACCAGCAGTTTGGATCTGGGAGTAGATTTTCGTCCAGTCGATACAGTAATTCAAATAGGTGGCCCAAAAGGAGTTGCAAGATTCTTGCAAAGGGCTGGAAGAAGTGGTCACAGGCCTGGCGATGTTAGCAAAATCTATTTCCTGCCAACGCACTCACTTGAACTTATTGAATGTGCTTCTTTAAGAGAAGCTTATAAAAACCAGACAATGGAAAGCCGCATTCCTATGATTCGCTCCTGGGATGTTTTATGTCAATATCTGGTAACGCTTTCCTTGTCAAATGGATTGGAGCCTGAAACTATCTTCAAAGAGGTCAGGTCTACTTTTGCCTATTCTTCTATGTCGAGGGAAGAATATAATACATGTTTGCAATTCGTCACACAAGGAGGAGAAACCTTGCAAGCTTATCATGAATTCACCCGGTTAGAGTTTAAAGAAGACAAATTTTTCATTGCCAGTAAAAAAATGGCCATGCGTCACAGGCTCCAGATAGGAACAATTGTAAGTGATGCCGTTATGAAAGTGAAATTTTTAAAAGGCACATACATAGGAACCATTGAGGAGTACTTTATAAGCCGGTTAAATCCTGGTGATGTTTTTGTTTTTGCAGGAAAAAACCTGGAGTTAATTAGTATCAAGGACTTGACCGTACTGGTGAAATTAAGTAAGAAAATAGCAAAGCTTATTCCCCAATGGATGGGTGGAAGAATGTCTCTTTCGTCTCAGTTATCAAGCATTATCAGAGAAAAAATTACAGTTGCTATGAACAATATGTCTACAGACATTGAGATGCAGACTTTAATCCCATTGCTTGAAAAACAGAAACAAAAATCTCATTTACCTTCTGAAAACGAGCTACTTATTGAATATTTTGAATCTAAAGAAGGTTTTCATTTTTTCTGTTTCACTTTTGAAGGGCGCAATGTAAATGAAGGCCTGGGTTCACTCCTGGCTTTCAGGCTCGGGAGAGAAAAACCTCTGACTTTTTCTATTTCCATGTCTGATTATGGATTTGAATTATTAAGCGACCAGGATTTTTGGCCGGTCATAGAAAAATTGGGATTCAATAAACTTTTTGCTGAAGAAAACCTGGTAACGGACATCATGCACGGTTTTAATGTGAATGAAATGGCAAAAAGAAAATTCAGGGACATTGCGGTTATTGCAGGGCTAGTGTTCCAAGGTTATCCAAACAAAGAAGTGAAACAAAAGCACTTGATGGCCTCTACCGGAAACTTTTTTCAAATGTTTAAGCAATATGAGCCAGATCATTTTTTACTTCGCCAAGCCTATGAAGAAGTTTTGCAAGACCAGCTGGAAGAAACGAGACTTCGAAATGCCATTCAAAGAATTTTATCTCAAACAATTGTAATAGAGCAACTTAAAGAACCAAGTCCTTTTTGTTTTCCCATTATGGTTGAGCGCTTCAGGGCAAGCATAACTTCCGAAACTATTGAAGATAGGGTACAGAAAATGATAGCACAAATGACAAAATAGTTGACTGTTGACTGTTGACTGTTGACAGTTGACGGTTGACGGTGTCATGAATCTATCATACTGTCTTGAATTTTCGATTGATTAAATCCAGTATCGGCCCAGTCATTACGGTGGTTATCAAAGCCATACAAACCATTATTGAAAATAGCTCTTTAGAAATGATTCCTAAATCGTAGCCAATATTTAAAACAATCAATTCCATTAATCCTCTGGTATTCATAAGGGCACCAATTATCAGGCTATCTTTCCAATTTATCCCTACCAACCTTGCAGTAAAAGTACTTCCTAAAAATTTTCCAGTTACTGCCAATAAGACTACCACTCCACAAATCCCCCAGAGATAAAAGTTATCTAACAGGTTAATTTGAGTTCTTAATCCAGTTAGAACGAAAAATAATGGTAAAAATAAAATGGTTGATACATCTTCTATTTTACCAACAAACACTTTTCTAAATGTGATATTAGAAGGCATAATTAATCCGGCAAGGAAAGCACCAAAAAGCGCATGAATACCCAAGATTTCTGTTGTAAAGGAGGATATCAAAAGCACTAAAAAGCAAATTGCTGTAATAGATTTATTCCTTCTGCCATCACCGTATTTATTAAAAAGCTTATTCAATAGTGGTTGAATTACTTTCAACATCACCAGGATATAAATACTGATAAAGAATATCAGGTAAAGTGTTTCATTTAAAGATCCACCTTTTGCTATGGCAATAATTCCTGCTAAAATACACCACGCAGTTATATCATCTGCAGCTGCACACGCAATTGCAATTATTCCTGCTGAAGTATTTTGCAAACCTTTTTCATGCACTATTCTTACTAATACCGGGAATGCCGTAATACTCATTGCAATTCCCATAAATAAACTAAACTCGACAAAACCAATGCCTTCCGGTGCAAGCCTTTCATAAATAAAATAGGACAAGCCAAAGCCTAATGCAAAAGGTAATAGAATACTTACATAACTAATTGCGATGGCATTCCGCATCTTGTTCTTTAAAACAGAAAGATCTAATTCCATTCCAATCAGAAACATAAACAAAATTAAACCTACCTGACTGACCAGTTTTAAATAGGAAATCGATTTTTCTGGAAATAAAAAAGCTGAAAATTCCGGAAACCACATTCCTAATAAAGAAGGGCCTAACACTATTCCCGCTAAAATTTCTCCTATAACAGGTGGCTGGTTTACTCTTTTACATAACCAGCCAAATAAACGTGCAATCAACATGACAGAAAAAATCTGCATGAGTAAAATAGCGAGAGGATGGGCCAGATTTGCCTGTAATGAACTCAAAATAAAAATGTTTTAAATATGCGAGATAAAGTTTTTGATAGCCCCCACCGGATCTGGTGTTTGCATAAATGCTTCGCCCATTAAAAAGCCTTTATAACCATTCTGTTTCAGGTAACGGACTGTTTCAGTTTTAGAAATCCCGCTTTCAGAAATTCTTGTAAAAGAAGTCGGTATATGCTCAATGGCTTTTATTGAACGTTCGATATCTACAGTGAAGTCCTTCAAATTCCTGTTATTCACTCCTACCACATCAATGTATTCGCTCAGGTTTCCATCGAGTTCTTCTACTTCGTGGATCTCTAACAAAGTTTCCAGGCCTATTGATTTGGCAAACTTCGCAAGTCTGTTCAGCAAGTTAGAATCTATAGCTGCTGCGATTAATAAAATAACATCTGCACCCCAGGCTTTGGCTTCAAGGATCTGGTATTCATCTACCATAAAATCTTTTCTTAGCAAGGGTACATTTACTGCATTTCGCACAGCGATCAAATCTTCTTTACTTCCTCCAAAATAAGGCCCGTCAGTCAATACAGACAATGCAGTTGCACCTGCCTTGACATAACCAGTTGTAACTTCCACCGGGCTAAAAGCTTCATTAAAAATGCCCTTTGAAGGAGATTTACGCTTAAATTCTGCAATAATCCCATGTTTGCCATCTGGGTTCTCTAATGCTGATTTTAACGAAATAGTTGGATTAGTAAAGAAGATGGATTTTTCAAGCTCAGCAACAGAAACTCTTGCTTTACAATCTTGTACTTCCTTGTATTTGCCCTGGGTTATTTTCTCTAGAATATTCATAAAGTACTTACAAAGATATTGATCCTTTGCTTTTATAGTGTTTTAAATTCAAATAGAGATAATGAGTTTTAATAATAACCCTTTGACCGGCTAATTATTAATATTTGATGCGCCTCATTAAGGTTTTTTCTATTTCTCCCAGAATTAACCTCATCATAATCTATTCTTTGTGCTTCTAAAAACTTAAGCATAAATGGCCAGCTTTTGTAATAAGATCCAACATTAAAAATCAAACTTCCTAATACCAACCATGGAAATACTATTTTTCTGGTTTCCTCAGTTTGTAATTCTAAAAAAGAAATAATCATACAGATCCAGAAGACAGCTGAAAATATTTTATAACGGGATTCCAATGCTTGATCAACACCCCAAAATGACCGTCCAATAGCTGCCAGTAAAGCAGAACCAATTATAAAAAGCAACATTAAATACAAAACGGGATTTTGATTGTAATATTTTTTATAGGTGAACCAGATTGTAGCGCAAATTCCAGTAAAGCCAACAACAGGAGCTAATCCAAGAACATTAAAACAACCTCCTAAAAATGACATAAAATAATTAAGAGTTTGTATTGGATCTTTCATAAAATAGAGGGTGGCCATTCTGTCATTTTCATGAGGGTAGTATCCTTTAAAATAAATTAAAATCGAAACCACAAACAAGCCTGTTAACACCAAACCGGGCTTCCATTTTCTAGCTATTAACAGAAAAATGATTTCAAGAAAAAATATCAAAAAACCATTACCATTTGAATAGACTGCAGCGAAAGAAAAAACTGAACAAATTAAATATTGTTCCCTTTTCAAATAAATAAGAGCAAGCAAAGAAAAGGCCAATACAAAAAACATGCTAGAGGAACTAACAAACCAAAAACTTGCCACATAATATTGAAGCTGAAAAAGCAACAATGCCACTGGCAAAACAATCCATTTTCGAATCTCTATACAGGAAGATTGAATAATACCCAAGAATATAATGATCAGGGATAGATTGGAGACAAAATGCAAAACTTTAAAATTCAATATTCCATGAATTTTAAATTGGGACATCGCCAGCAATCTTCCTACCACTATCCTATGTTCTGACCATTGAGCTAATAAAGCCTGAACTTTAGTCAAAAGGCTATCTGCATTGCTATAATCATTAAAAAACTGAAATGTGACAACATAATCATCCCAATAGGGAATGTTTTGCGAATGAAGAATAATTACTGAAAAATAAAATATAACAACAAGAAAAACTAAGCCTCTAAAAAGCAAGAACTTATTTTCTATAGCCCAATTAAAAATAACCATCAATAAAAATACTTCAAATTTTAGCCATAAAAAAAAGCGTTGCCTTGTTAAGCAACGCTTTCAAATTCATTAAGTAGTTTTAAGCTTTCACCAAACCATTAGCTACCAGATATTGCGCAATTTGAACTGCATTTGTTGCAGCTCCTTTCCGCAGATTGTCTGCTACAATCCACAAATTCAAAGATTTAGGCTGAGTTTCATCTCTTCTTATACGTCCTACAAAAACCTCATCTTTTCCATGAGAAGTCATTGGCATAGGATAAACCTGGTTTGAAGGATCGTCCTGAAGAACTACACCATCGGTTTTAGCCAGAATATTCCGGATCTCAATTAAATCAAATTCGTTTTCAAACTCAATATTTACCGACTCCGAATGACCACCCATAACAGGAATACGAACAGTAGTAGCAGTTACTTTAATTCCATCATCGCCCATGATTTTTTTTGTCTCATTTACCATTTTCATTTCTTCTTTGGTATAACCATTGTCCATGAAAACATCTATTTGAGGTATTACATTTAGGTCGATAGGATATTTGTAAGCCATCTCTCCTTTTATGCCCTTACGCTCGTTCATCAATTGATCTACGGCTTTTACACCGGTGCCAGTTACAGATTGGTAAGTAGACACAACAACTCTTTTAATTTTATATTTTTTATGCAACGGATTCAAAACCAAAACCATCTGTATAGTAGAACAGTTTGGATTTGCGATGATTCTGTCATCAGGCCCTATAGTATTGGCATTGATTTCCGGAACAACCAATCTTTTAGTTGCATCCATTCTCCAGGCAGACGAATTGTCGATTACAAATGTTCCTACCTCAGCAAATTTTGGAGCCATTTCAGAAGAAGTACTGCCGCCTGCAGAAAACAAAGCAATAGCAGGTTTCATTGAAATAGCCGTTTGTGCGCTTACAATGCTATATTCCTTACCATTAAACATTATCTTTTTACCAACACTTCTTTCAGAAGCAACAGGTATAAATTCTGTAATAGGTAATTGTCTTTCTTCCAAGACTTTAATCATTTCACTACCAACTAATCCGGTAGCACCAACCAAGGCAAGTTTCATTATTTCCTTACTGTTTAAAATTTGAGGCTGCAAAGATATGGTTTCTATATAATTAATAATTAGTAATTAACAATTAATAGTTAATTTATGCTACGTCTTCACATTTATGGGGACTTACTGAATGACAACATTTTTTGCTGTCTGAAATGCCCTTAAAAGATTGTTCGGGCACGTATTTTTTTATCAATACAGTCAAAAACCATTATTCAGAACAATCTGGTGGCATATTTTATTAGTAATAGTTTCCTTTAAACTAAAATGAAATTTCTATTAATTCTTTGCTTTGTGTTTAGTTTTCAAAATGTTTACTCTCAAAAATTTGTATTTAAGTATGAAGGAAAGAAACGCAGGTATGTGGTGCATTTGCCAAAAGATTATAATAGATCCAAAAGTTATCCGATAGTTCTGAACTTTCATGGGCTAGTTGCAAATAATCAACAGCAAAGAAAATATAGCCAAATGGATAGAACTGCTGATAAGCATGGTTTTATAGTGGTATATCCATTTGGGAAAGGTCATTTCTGGAATACTGGTATAGGCAAAAAATCGTATCTAAATTCCCGGGATGATGTGGGGTTTGTAAATGAAATTCTTAACCAATTGATTAAAAACTTTAATACAGATACTACCAGGATATATTCATGCGGGCTAAGTCTAGGAGGATATTTTAGCTACAGACTAGCTTGTGAGATGAGCCATCGGATCGCAGCAATAGCATCAGTTGGAGGAGTGACTTCGGATAGTACTGCTAAATATTGTACAAGCAGTATACCTGTTCCTGTTCTACAAATACATGGCACAAAAGATCCTATCGTAAAATATGGGGGCTTTAAACAATCCTTAGGCGCAGAGCAAACTGTAAACTATTGGATAAAGAAAAACAAGTGTGTCACTTCTGATACTACTTTGATGCCTGATATTTGTTCAAAAGACAAAAGCACAGCTCAACTTATCAGATTTAAAAGTGCAAATACCGAAGAGGTTTGGTTTGTAAAAATTACAAACGGAGGTCATACCTGGCCTGGAGCTAAAATTGATTATTTGTTTTTAGGTAAAACAAATATGGATTTCAGTACCAATGAATTGATTTGGACTTTTTTCATGAAATATCATAAGTAAGATTGGTCTTTTATTAAGTGCTGAATTACCTCACCTTCATATACCTGTTACTCAGGTATTGGATCAATTCCTCATCCCATTTACTCCTGTGCGAGAAATAAATTAATAAGCGTTCGTAGGAAGCCACCTTCTTCGCTTTCGTTTCTGTTTCTTCATTGATAATAAAAAGATCGCCAAGTAAAGGTGCTTTATCATTTAGTTCTCTGTCCTTTTTGATTTCGTCAAACAGAGCTTCATAAAGATTGTCTTGGATTGCCATAAAATTGTATTGCAGAAAAATAAAAAGCAGGATGCAAGTTTACTGAATTTCTTTAGAAAATGCTTTTTTGGAAGGATTTGGTTGTAAGGAGGAGTATTGGGTCCGGGGGAAATGGAAAGTTTAAATACAGGGTTTTACCTTAATCTTAAATCTACTATATTGGAGGGGTTAACGAAATTTTGTAAACAAAATTGTTATGCACAATTTTAAAACCAAACAACAATGACAGACTAGCAAAAGAGAAATGAAATTTATACAATATGTCTTTTCTGAAGACAAAAAGCAAATCTTTTAATTTCCAAACCGTCTGCTATAAATAATATTTTTCCTAAACACACGTTATCCTGGAAATAAAAAGACTATGAACAAATTCCTGATTATCCTTCCTCTTTTTCTGTTTCCCTTCCTGCTGATTGCACAGATTGTAAGTATTCCTGATACTATTTTTTTTAACGGTCTGAAGCAGAACGGTGTGGATCAGAACAATGATGGTAAGATTCAGGTTTCTGAAGCAGCAGCTACTAAACATCTACAGTTACTGTTTGGATCCATATATGATTTTAGTGGTCTTGAAGCATTTACTTCTCTTAAAAGTCTTGAATTGTATACTGGAGGAGTTGAAAATTTTGATCTCAGCATTCCAACTCTTACTTATCTTCATTTAGGGAGAGGATTTAATAAAGCTGATTTAAGTGGTCTTCCCATGCTCGATACCATTGTCTGGCACGGGGCAAACTGGATGCACCAGATTGACCTGACTAAAAATAAAAAATTAAAATCAGTAAATCTTCTTGACAACGGCTCCAATTCCGGTATGACTACGGAAGTAAACGTATCAGGGCTCATAGAACTTGAATACCTGGCATGTGGCGGTTTGGCAATGTCTCATCTGGATGTTACCACCAATCCTACACTCAGAAATTTAATCCTTGGATCCATGCAGGTGGAAAATACAGATCTTTCTCGTAACCCTCTTCTTGAATTTGTAGAATTTTATAGCATGCCACTTGCTGATATTGACATCAGTAAAAATCCTGCGCTTAAAGTGCTACGACTGGAAAATATACCAGCAGATCGAATTGATGTGAGCAATAATAAAATGCTTTCTGAATTATATATATCCAAAGGGGCTATTACATCCCTCGATCTAAGTCACAACGATTCTCTAAAAGTTCTCGATATCAGCATGAATAATATCCCTTCAATTGATATAAGTAAAAACCAGAAGCTGGAAAAACTAATCTGTAATAAGTGTATACTAACAAACATTGACATTTACGCTAATCTTGAATTAAAAGTGCTTGAAGTAAATTATAATAATCTTTCCGCTTTAAACATAACTCACAACACAAAACTGACCAGCCTTGATATTTCATTTAATAACATACGTACGCTTGACCTGCACAATCTACCCCTTTTAAGTCAGTTAAATACGAGCAGCAACCCGCTTGGTTTGCTGGATGTGAGGGAAAATGTGGAATTATTGCAGCTTAGGTGCCAGAATAACAATTTGAAATCACTGGATATGAGTAATCAGAATAAGCTAGTTTCCTTAGCATGCGACACCAATGAGTTTTCATTTCTTAACCTGTATCCTACTTTGGTTGTAAAGTTTTCGGCCAGAAATAATTTTTTGCTGACGGAAGTGTGTGTAAATGATGCGCAATACAAACTCTCATTAAACCGGAATAATATAAACTCGTTCCCTCCCAAACATAACCTTTCGACCTGGTTTGATGATGGGAACATCACTTACAATACAAATTGTTCAGCAATTACAACAGGAATTGAACCATATAATTATGATATGGACATGACATCCAAAACCATTCTGAAAAAATTTAACATTCAGGGACAGGAACTTACAGGATCAGCCAAAGGGCTGGGTGTTGTGATCATAAAATACTCAGACGGAAGTACGAAAAAAGTAATAGAATAAATCTAATCCAACTTGTTTAAGTGTTCCACAGGACCACTTAAACCTAACATAGTATTTCA
>JACMRH010000494.1 GCA_014376535.1 Cytophagales bacterium
ACTTTCAGGATATTTTCCAGCCAGTTTTTTACCAAGTTCAAGGATTTGTAAATTATCTAAATGCGATATGCGTTTATAAACATAGTTTCTCTTGCTTTTAAAAGCTTCCTCTGTTGTACCTGACTCAAGTCCATAACCAGTACAAATCATGGGTAAGTTATTCGCTGATTCTTGGGTTAGATTTTCTATTATTATTCCAGATAAGTCGTTCGATTCCTTTGCTGAAATGGAAACTCGTTCTCTTAAGTTATTGTTGTCATTTAAGTAATCAACTACGCCTTGCAAATCTGCTTTTAGATCATATGCTGCTGTAATGTACTCTGGGTTAAAGTCGATTGGTTCTAACATTTTGAGAAGCCTAGAATCGTCTAATCTTTTTAGAGAGGCGGGAAATCTTTTTGCCAAATCTTTAAAAGAATATAAATAGGCGGTCTGCATGTCAGGGTCGTCACTTGGAGAACATTTGCCAAGTGGGAAGTTTTCCACTTCTTCTGAAAGCTTTTTAATTCTGTCCGTTAATGTTGACATCTATTCTGTTCTCAATTTTTTTGCCCTAAGTTAGTTTTCTGATCTGTAATCTGGAAGTCGGGAAAAAATATCAGTGTCATTTGGGTCGGCAGGCAGTCTTTTTACAATGAGGCATAACGAGTGGCTTTACGCATATATGCGTATATATCTCATTTTTGGTAAGTTTGCGCAATTGGGGGTAAATTAAAGAAAGTGAGAAAAAGTACCACGACTTCGCTGTAGAATTTTTCTTAACTATTCACCTTGAATATTTAAGTCTAGAGCAGTTAAGAAGGTTGTGATACCATCATTTTGTGAGACAAGAGCCTGTTCGCTAATTTTTATTTAAAAACGGGCTCTTTAGATTATATTATTTTCCCCTTCCATTTGTTGTTTTATTATAAGCTTTTCCCGTTCAATCTCGGCAGCTAACTCATCTTCGCTTGGTAAGTACGGTAAATACTTAGTGGCAAATAGTTGTCTATTTTCATTTAGCACCGAGTATCTGGCAATGGTCTTATCAGTTTCAGTGCAAAGTAAAATACCTAAGGTAGGGTTGTCACTTTGGGCTTTCTGTAAATCATCAAACATGCGCACATACATGTCCAACTGCCCTACATCTTGGTGGGTGATTTGCTGTGCTTTCAACTCTACTATTACAAAGCAATTTAGTATGTAATTGTAAAAAACTAAGTCGATATAAAAATCAGCTGTTTCTGTACGAACAAGCTTTTGCCTAACTACAAAGGCAAAACCTTTACCCAATTCCAGTAAAAACTGTTGAATGTTATCTAAAAGAGCTTGTTCTAACTTTGCTTCTGTGTAACTTATATTGGCGGGTAAGTTTAAAAACTCTAAAACAAATGGGTTTTTAATAAATTCATATTTATCTTCCTGAAATGCTTTTGTTTTTTCTAGCATTTCTGCTTGCAAAGGTTCTTTCAATTGAGATGATAACAACCTTTGGTAATAAAGCGTATTGATATTACGATGTAAGGTGCGTACAGACCAATGATTTAATGAAGCTTCTTTGAGATAATAGTTTTGTGCGTTTTTATCGGAAACTCTCATGATTAATTGGTAGTGAGACCAACTTAATTCGGCTGACAATGTCTGCTGAATCGAATCTTCCAATTCGCCAGACGGTGTCTGACCAATTGCCAAAAGATAAGGAAATGTTAAATAAAACTGTCTGAAATTTTTAATGTTTGAAAGCGAAAATCCTTTTCCAAATTCAGAAGTCAATTCTTTGGCTAATGATTTAAGAACTTCTTTACCATACTCAGCACGCTTTTCCCCTCTCTGCTCCTCATCAATAATACGCTTCCCCACCAGCCATTAGGCTTCAACCATAGCACTGTTTATAGCAGAAAAGGCACGTTTCCTTGCCAATTCGAGTATTTGTTTAACATCGGCAACAAAATTATTTTTAGTCTTTAATTGCATAACTAATTATAAAACAATATAAAATTATTTCTGGGTCTCCCTTTCTATCACAGGGTTTTTTACCCAACCCTGGACCTCAACTCCTGCGTCCCGCAGATATCTATACAAAGTGGTTTTACTGCCAATTTTTAAAACTTTGCATATTTCGCCAGTGGAAAGATCCCCAGCTTTTGTAAAGGGTAGCTGCTGTTGAAGCCAATTGCTTTGCTTTATCGGTCAAGCCTTTTGGTCTACCTCCAATCTTGCCCCTTGCCCTGGCGGAAGCTAGCCCTGCTTTGGTCCGCTCCCTTATTATCTCTCTTTCGTTTTCGGCAAAAATTGAACTTAGCATATACCAAATCCGACCCATTGAGGTAGATGTGTCGATGCCTTCAACAATGCTTTTAAATTCGACACCCTTCTCCCGAAATTCGACCATTAGTTTAATTAATTCCAAAGTCGTTCGGCCTAGGCGGTCAATTCTCCAAACTGTAACCGTATCTCCTTTGCGGAGCATCTCAATCATCTTTAAGTATTGCGGTCTCTCTTTTTCTGCTCCACTAATTTTTTCTTTAAAAATCTCTTCGCAACCTGCCTTTTTTAAAGCCTCAATCTGAAGATCATAGTTCTGTTCATTTTTTGAAACCCGGAC
>JACMRH010000495.1 GCA_014376535.1 Cytophagales bacterium
AAACGGAGTATTTAACATTAATTCTGATAATGTAAGTGGATTGAAAGTCTATGATGTTTTTGGCAATCAGGTTGAGGCAAACTTGAATCAAACTTCTGACGGAACTATTGTTGATATAAGCAGCAAACCAAAGGGAGTTTACTTTATCAATGTTGAAAAAAACAATTCAAAAACTATTTTAAGAATCGCTTATTAGAAAACATTTTGGTCTAAACAAAAGGACTTCCTAAATCGTGGGAAGTCCTTTTTTAATTCTATGCGATGATAATGATTATTGTAACCTCAAAACCATCGTTTCTTCAGTATAGTATTTTTCTTTCCATTTTGTAGCATGCTCTTCCACAGAAAAAACCTTGAAGCCATATTTTTCATAAAGCTGTTTTGCCGTGTGGTTTAATGCGATAACAGTCAGGTTTATCTGTTCGATATCTGAAATTGTTTTAGCTTTCTGGATCACTTCCTCTATCAATTTTTTGCCGACACCCTGTTGTCTGAATTCTTTTGCAATTAGCATGCGGAACAATGTTCCCTTGTGCCTTAGCTTTTCTCTTTTAGCACCATCCCGTTCAAAACTGACCACTCCGGCCAATTGACCATCCAAGTAGGCTCCAAGTGTAAAGCTATCAGCTTTGTCAAGCGTTGGGAAGTCTTCTTTCATTTCATCGTCAGGCGAAATACGAAATTTCTCATCGTCTTCTATTAGACCTCTCATAAAAAAGGTCTTATAAATTTCCGATTGGTCTGATTTTACTTCTGATATAATGAGAGAATCCATTTTGTTGTCTGTTATAATAGCCGAAATTCAAACAGCCTGAATTTAGTATAAGGCTATTATGTTTCTATTGTCAATCTTCCTCTTCTTCAATTGATTCTCCCTCAAATAAACTTTTCATCGTTGTGAACATAAACTCTGTTTCTTCCTTTTTCTGGTTGAAATCCTCGTCCAGTTTCACATTATGTTCGTAATGCTTCCAGTGCTTTTCCGCCTTGCGGATAACCCTTGGGGTAATTGCAAATTCTTCATTATCCAAAATCTCTTTTGCCATGGCAGATACCTTGAAATTGCCGAACAGGTACAACTTAAATACCTCCACAAAATATTCACTGCAATCGAAGCCAGACAAGGCATCTGTTAAAATGCCTTTCACAAATGGTTCTTTCCCATTTTTTATCAGTTCAAATACTGCTTCAGTTGCTAAACCATTATCCTGGCATTTCGACAAAGCCCTGGCAGCAAGATGTACAGTATCATAACTGCTTGATGATAATAATGCTACAAGCGTATTTACAATTTCCTCTCCGCCAATTTCTGCCAGTTTATCTGCCGCTATAAAGGCATTATTGTCTTCCCCTGCTACAATAACTGAAAAAAGCTCTGCAATTTTTTCCTGACTGTACTCCATTTATCTAATTTGTTGCAAGTTAAGAACCATTATGATCTTATTTAATAGTTCGGTGAAATGGTTCTTTTTTTACCGCTCTGAATCATTTTCATTTTATAATACGATTAAAAGTTTTCCTTGGTTTTTTATAAAAATTATAACATTTCAATACAATATTGTCCAATTTAATATTTAAGGCATTGTTATTTAGGAAAATTTCAAGGTATTCTAACAGCATTGAAATTGGACACAATTATCAAAGAATTCAAAAAATCGAATGGTAAAGTTTATGCTATAGTTGTAACTGATTTACACAAAAGAGTAATTCAGGATACCTGGCACAAAAGATTTGAAACAAAAGAAAATTTTGAAGTAGTCCTAAGCTATATCATTTTACAAATTGAAACAAATAAATGCCTTGGATGGTTGGCCGATTTGCGCAACATGCAAGGTTCTTTTGATGAATCAAAAAACTGGATTGCCGAAACAATTATCCCTGCGGCAATAAATGCTGGTTTAAAGAAAGAAGCAATTGTGGTTCCAAAAGATGTAATGGCAAGAATTGCCACGAAAGACACAATAAATCAAATTCAAAATTTCACAATCAGGCAATTCGATAATATTTTTCTTGCCGAGGAATGGCTTCTGGAAGACTTAAACTAGGATCAAGATTTAAGTATCAAGTATCAAGACTGTATTTGACTCACAACCAACAACTCATAACCCGCAACTGAACAATCAACTGACTTTGATTATCTTTGTAATGTGGAAAACAACATGAACAGAGAAGTAAGAGTAAGATTTGCACCTAGCCCAACTGGTGCATTGCATATTGGCGGAGTACGAACAGCATTGTACAATTATTTATTTGCCCGGAAAATGGGTGGAAAAATGTTGTTAAGAATTGAAGATACAGATCAGAACCGTTTTGTTGAGTTTGCTGAAAAATATATACAGGAAGCTCTGGCCTGGGTTGGCATTAAATTAGATGAAAGCCCCTGGCAGGAAGGACCCAATGCACCTTATCGCCAGAGTGAAAGAAAACCTATGTATATGCAATATGCAATGCAATTGGTAAATGAAGGAAAAGCTTATTATGCTTTCGATACTTCAGAAGAACTGGATGAAATGCGCAAAAGAATGGAAGCAGCCAAAGTTGTTTCTCCGGCATACAATTCTATAACCAGGGTCCAGATGAAAAATTCGCTGACCCTTCCTGAAGATGAAGTAAAAGTGAAATTAGCTGCAGGTGAACCATATGTGATCCGTATAAAAGTTCCAAGAAAAGAAGAGATCCGATTCCATGACCTTATACGTGGTTGGGTAATGGTTCATTCTTCAACCTTAGATGATAAGGTTTTGATGAAGTCAGATGGGATGCCTACCTACCACCTTGCCAATATTGTCGACGATCATTTGATGAACATTAGCCATGTGATTCGTGGTGAAGAGTGGCTACCTTCTGCGCCTTTGCATATTTTGCTGTACAAATATTTGGGTTGGGAAGATTCAATGCCTGAATTTGCCCATTTGCCTTTATTGTTAAAACCAGATGGTAACGGTAAATTAAGTAAGAGGGATGCAGATATGCATGGCTTCCCGGTTTTTCCTTTAGAATGGAAAGGCGAAAATGGAGACATGGTAAGAGGTTTCCGTGAAGATGGTTATTTGCCAGAAGCAATGGTGAATTTCCTTGCCATGTTAGGGTGGAATCCTGGGACTAACCAGGAATTATTTACTATGGATGAGTTAATTAAGGAGTTTTCCTTAGAAAAAATAAGTAAATCCGGAGCCAAATTCGACATCAATAAGGCGAAATGGTTTAACCAACAATATTTAAAACAAATGCCTGACGAAGTTCTAGGAGAAAAATTGCTTCAGGGATTAAAGACCAGAAACATTGAATGTTCTAGTGATAAGGCTTCTAAAATTGCTCATCTATTAAAAGAAAGGGTCGTATTTGACAATGAATTAGCTCAGGAAGCTATATTCTTCTTTGAGGCACCACAAGTTTTTTCTGAAGAAGCTGTAAAAACCAAGTGGAGTACTGATACAGAATTCGTGGCTAAAAACCTGCTTGAAAAAATATCGAAACTTTCAAGCTTTTCCGCTGCAGAAGTAAAAGCGATTGCCCATGAAATTATTGAAGAAAAAGGCTTGAAACTTGGTAAAGTAATGCCGGGAGTAAGGATGATCCTAACAGGTGCCACTTCTGGTCCTGACTTGATGGAAATTATTGAAGTGCTTGGAAAAGAAGAAGTTATTTCACGATTGAAAAACGGAATTGAAAAACTGAGCGCCAGTTTGGTTAATTAAATCCAACCATGTCTAAAATAAAGGTACTGGTAAGGTAATGGCTTATGTTGAAAAAGCTTTTCATTTTATTGGCCATTTTTCAGGGATCTTGGGTAATAGCGCAAGATCCCCAATTTTCACAATATTATTCTGCCCCTCTTTATTTAAACCCAGCCTTTGCCGGCTCAACCGGATGTACGAGACTGGTCAGCAATTACCGAAACCAATGGTTTGGATTAAATAAGCCATACAATACTTTTGCCTTTTCTGCAGATCGTAACCTGGACCTTATCAACAGTGGAATTGGAATCCAGTTTTTAAGCGACCAGGTTGGTAAAAATGGCATTTCTACTGTAGATGTTTCTTTGCTATATTCTTATAGACTCGATCTTTCAAAAAAATATAGCCTACGTGCTGGTTTACAGGCAGGGTTTGGAAGCAAAAATCTGGATATTTTCAAATTAACCTTTCCAGACCAATTTTCTGACGATGGCTTTGAAGGAAATACATCAGCAGATTATGCAAATAAGCGAAGCAGGGTAAATTATGCAGACATTTCTACCGGGCTTCTTTTTTATTCTGCACACTTTTGGGCTGGCTTCACTGCGAAACACATTAACGAACCAAATCAAACTTTTTTCTTATCTGACAACCTTTCCCGATTGCCAGCAAAATTTACCCTTCATTCCGGTTATAAAATTAACCTTAACAATGAGGGAGGTGTTCGTTACGATCAAAAGTCTCACAGGTCTAAAAGTATATCACCAACTTTTCTTTACAAACACCAGGGGCCATTTAATCAGTTAGATATAGGGATCTACTACATGACAAGCCCACTCTTTATTGGTTTTTGGTACAGGGGAATTCCGATTCTGAAAACAGTTGATTCCTTCACCAACAAAGATGCTGTAATCGTACAGGCAGGGATCAGATTTGAAAGGTTAAACTTTGGCTATAGTTTCGATTATACCATTTCCCAATTATCCCCATTTTCACGTGGATCACACGAAATATCTTTAGGTTATGTATTTTGTTCTGGAAAAAAGAAAAGCAGGGCTAGATTAAAAACCCTGCCCTGCCCTGATTTTTATGATGAAGGTCTATTTAACTAAAAATTATTTAGCACTTAAAATTTCACCTCTTGTGTCAATTTTCTCACCTTCTTTAAGTACAAATTTGTTTTTGTCTTTTTTGTTGATATTTCCATCAAGGTAAATTTTGGTTCCTTCAGCAGTGACTATATCTTTGTCCAGTTTAGTAGGTTTACCTTCGTGCACCATCCACATCTTTCCATTTTTCATGATATAATATTCAATAGGAAGTTGTCCTGGCAATTGTCTTTTATCAACCGGGATTAAAATTCCATCTAAGCTAAGCCTGTCGTTTTCTTTAAGCACTATCTTTGATCCATCAGATTTTTGCACAAAACCATCAATTTTCACAATCATTTTGCCTTTGATATTGTAATCTTCTTTTAATAAACCGGGTTTTCCATCCGTTACCAGCCACATTCTGCCTTTCAACATCGTAATGTAATTCTTATCCGGATTGGTTGTTTCTTCAGGTTTTTCATCAGGAAGCTCATCACCTGTTAATGCAATCCTTTGTCCGTCATGAAGTTGAATTTTAGATCCGTTAGCCTTAATAATATGGCCTGTTTTAAGAATTTTAGATCCGTCGGAAAGTATAATTTCTTTAGTCAAGAGTGAAGATTCAGCATCTTTTATAATAAATAGCTTTCCTTCCTTAAATGCAATATGATCTATAATAAAACGTTCTTTCGTCGATTTATCGGTACATCCTGAGCTGGCGACCATTAATTTCCCATCAAGAGAAACTACGTCCCCTTCTTTCATAACAAATTTCTCTGGCTTGCTGGAATAGGTGATAATTCCTTTTGTACTTACCCTGGTTGTATCTTGTACATAATCATCTTTCAATGCTGAAACTTTTCCTTCTTTTACCAGGTAAACTAAACCGTCTTTTTTTATCAGGCCATTACTAAACAAACCATCATTAGAGAGAAAAAGCTCGCCTTTGGAGTTAAGCTTTTCACCACTGTGCAATGAAAATGAAAGTCCTTCTTTGGTCGTTACAAGTCCCTGAGCATTAACCTTAGTACCATTTGGAAAAAGATAGTCAACATCCACAATTCCCATTTTACTGTTGACTGATTTTATTACAACAGCGTCTCTTTTAATTACATAAGATTCAAATGAGTTATCTTCAAATATTATCAGTATTTCACCCGCAAGTGTAACAACCTCATTTTCTCTTATTTGAATGAACCTATCGCCTTTCCCGATGTAATATTTACCATCAGGCTTTATTCTATTACTATCAGCTACAACTCTTTCAGTTTCAAGGGTCCTAAGGGTAGTAGGACTAATTTCGCACATCTTACCATCCTTAAAAATAAATCCGTTTAGCTGTTTTACTCGTGATTGCAAAATTCCTAAACCTCCACTTTTTAAAATTATTTCACCTTCCTTAAGTTTAGTTTTCACTCCACCCGGCCAGGTAATATCTCCATTTCTTGAAACATGAGTTCCATTTCCCAAATCTGATTCAGTTACAACCAGAGTTGTTGTGCCATCTTTGTCAATTTTATATACTTTTCCTTCACGCATGATGATACCGTCTTTCACAAGTTTCATATCGTCCTGGGCTTGTATGAAAAATGGAAAAAATAAGAAAAAAGTATAAACTAAAAGATATTTCATAACGCTTTAATTGTTAAGGGCATAAGTGGTATACGAAAATTCTAATTTTAAAATAAAGAACTTTTGTAATTCTAATCAAAAAATTAAAAAAATGAAAATCAGCCCTTGTAAATCAGCTGCTTTTCTACTCTTTTCTTTATAATAATAAGCGAAATTGCCACAATTAAACCTAAAATTGCCCCACCTAATATATCAGCAGGAAAATGCACACCTAAATAAATCCTACTGTAAGAAACCAGAATGGCCCACATAATGGATAAAACAAACGCAAAATTTCTGAAATATAAAAATGAAATGAGCATTGTAGCTATGCAAAATGTATTGGCAGCATGAGAAGAGACAAACCCATAACTTCCGCCTTTATAACCATTTACAGTATGAATTTCTTCCCGTAAGGTAAGATCATGGGTGGGTCTTGGTCGCTGAACAGTTTTCTTTATTACTCCTGAAATCTGATCACTCAATATAACCCCACCAATAATAAATAATATAGGAAGCCAGGATTTCTTTTGATATCTTTTTATTAACAAGAAGAGAAACAAGCCATACAAAGGAATCCAAAACCAATCGGAACTGAATAAAAACATTAACTGGTCTAGCCAGCTAAAATGCATAGAGTTCAGTATGAAAAATAAATTTTGGTCTGCTTCTACTAATTTACTCCAAAAACTCATACAAAGTCTTCTCCAAACCTTTCTTTGGCATCATTTAGGAATTGTTTCACTTTTTGTTCACTATCCTTTTTGCAGATCATGAATACATTGTCAAATTCAGCAACAATGTAGTTATCAAGACCCTCCACAACCACAACCTTGTTCTGAGAAGTTCTTACAATGCAATTTTTAGTATCATACAAAAGATGTTTGCCGCTCAATGCATTCTGATTCTCATCCTTCGGTGAAATTTCATACAAAGACTTCCATGTACCCAAATCGCTCCAGCCAAACTCACAAAGTAATACATGCACATTAACTGCTTTTTCCATAATGCCATAATCAATCGAAATGCTTTTCGATTGAGAATAAGCCATCTCTATAAATTTGCTTTCTTCACTTGTGAAATAAGTAGAGTTTCCTTGTTTAAATATTTCTGCGGTTTCTGGCATATTTTCTTCAAATGCCTTTAAGATTGTCTTAGCATTAAAAAGGAATATTCCCGCATTCCACACAAATTCGCCACTTTCAACAAATTGCTTAGCTACTTCCAGGTTTGGCTTTTCAGTAAAAGTTTTGACTTTATGCAATTCTCCAAAACTCTTTTTTTCAAGAAATTGTATATAACCATATCCTGTATCAGGCCTGTGAGGTTTTATTCCGAGAGTAACAATAATATCATTTTGTGAAGTTTGTATCAGGGCTTCATTAATGAAATTTTCAAACGCCACTTCTTTCAGAATAACATGATCAGAAGGTGCCACAATTATATTGGCATCTGGATTTTGCTTATATATTTTGTAAGCAGCATACGCAACACATGGAGCTGTATTTCTGGCGATAGGTTCCAGAAGTATCTGATTATCAGATAAGTAAGGAAGTTGTTCCTTAACTTTTTCTTTATAAATCCTATTGGTGACAATAAATATATTTTCTTGAGGACAAATATTTTCAAAACGTTCAGCAGTTTGCTGGATCATGGTTTTTCCTGTGCCCAGGATATCATGAAATTGTTTTGGATGATTGTTCCTGCTGAAAGGCCAAAAACGGCTACCAATGCCGCCAGCCATAATAACTACATAATTGTTTTTATTTGAGCTCATAAAAAAGGATGTGCGAAGATATGCAAAATTAGAGTGCCAACATTTTTAACTTTATGAATGTTATCTATTTGATGAACATATTATTTTAATTTTGGACTGTTTTTATTGAATATGGGCAAAGCGAAATACGGCGTATTATTATTAAATCTTGGAACACCAGACAGTCCAGAAACTTCTGACGTTAGAAAATATTTAAGAGAATTTCTGATGGACAGAAGGGTAATAGATATTCCTGCTGTTAATCGCTTTTTCCTTATCAATCTTATAATTGCGCCATTCAGAGCGCCAAAGTCGGCCAAGGTTTACAAAGAGCTCTGGACTGAAGAAGGCTCACCATTAAAAACCACAAGTGTCAAGGTTGAAAAGCTTTTACAAGAAAGTTTAGGTACTGATTACCAAGTAGTTCTGGGAATGAGATACCAAAATCCCAGTATTGAAGTCGCATTAAAGAAGATGGAAAATGTTGGATTAGAAAAAATTATTATAATTCCTCTTTATCCTCAATACGCCTCTGCCAGTACGGGTTCTAGTCACGAGGAGGTGATGAGAATTATAAAAAACTGGGAAATAATTCCTGAACTAAGGTTTTTAAGTGAATATTCTGGCAATGAACAAATGGTAAACATTTTTGCCAGACTAGGCAAAAAACACATGGCTGAAAGAAAATACGACCATTTTCTTTTTAGTTATCATGGATTGCCTGAACGTCAGATTTTAAAAGGTTCTTGTAACAATTATTGTAAACTAAGTACTTGTTGTAATTCCTTTAATCAATATAACAGGTTCTGTTACAGAGCTCAATGTTTTAATACTTCCCGTATTCTAGCAAAGGCACTAAATCTAACAGAAAAGGATTATACAGTTTCCTTTCAATCAAGACTAGGTAAAACTCCTTGGATTAAACCTTATACTGATAACATTATTAAGCAGTTGGTAAAAGATGGCAAACAAAACGTCCTATGCTTTAGTCCATCTTTTGTCGCTGACTGCCTTGAAACCACTATCGAAATCGGAGAAGAATACAAAGAGCTTTTTGAAAAAGAAGGGGGAAAGCATTGGCAGCTTGTTGAAAGCCTTAATACTGATCCTGAATGGATTGAGTGTTTAGCTTCTATGGTCAAAAATTAACTCCTAAACTCAGTCCAAGCTTGAACAAGGGACCTTCATTCCAGAAATAACCTGTACTTAATGGGAAGTGTTCGACGTTTTTATAGTAGAAGTGATAATCTCCTATTACGGCTTGTTGCCCAACTCCCATATATGCCTCAAGTGTCACCATTTCAAGGATTATGCCCAGATAACCAAGCATCAAACCTCCTGAAATAGATTCTGCATGAAAACCATCTTTAACAAATGGTTTACTTCCAAGTGAATCATTCAACAGATAACTAAAATTTGCTGCACGGTATTGAACAAATGGTGAAGCGTACAATCCTGTTGGAGCAGATCTTTTCTTCCTGCTAAGAAAGAATTTGAAATCGGCTTCTCCATAAACCTGGCTGAAGTTTCTAACCTTATCTTCATAATATGAGACCTGACGTAATGTAGAATATCCTAAAATGAGTCTGGCCGAATGTTTTTTGGAAGGTAATGTTCTTTCATAGCCTAATGCTACAGTCCCATCTACCAACAGCAAAGGATGAAAGCTGATGGTATTTCTCATCACCACAACAGTATCATCATCCAGGTAATTTGGTTGATTTCCAGTTATTGCAGGAGGTGTATCCCCAACATAAGGTACATATGGCATGGCACCCTGAGCATTTATGTGAATACTAATTGCAGCAAAAAAGACTGTCAAATATGTTTTAATTCCTGTAAGATTGTGTGTTAAATTCATCGTAGTTCTTATGAGAACAATTTTAATATTTTTCCTGCTAATTGTATGCAGTTCCTGCGCAACAATTTTAAAAGGCTCCAAAGAAAAGGTTTCTTTTATTTCAGAATCAGGAAATTCAAGCGTCTACATTAATGGAAAGTATGTAAGCAATACTCCGTTTTACACTAAACTTCGGTCTAATAAAAACTATGAAATAACAATGGTAAAGGATTCCATAAATAAACGAACCATTTTTATTAACCGAAAATTCAAGCCCTGGTACCTTGTAGGTGATCTGTTATGTGTTCACACGTTTTATCTATCACCCGCCATAATAGTTGATGCGCTAACTGGTGCATGGTTTAGATTAGATAAAGACATTGTAATCTATACGAACGAAAAATAGCTACCCAATCCTTCTCAAAATTAATCCTTTAACGGTTTCATAAACTTTTATAGGTGTCATTGTTCTCCAATCATCAATATTTAAAGTGCCTCCATAGTTTATATAGGAATCAATGCGGAATTTTTTCCATTGATCTTCCACAAAGTATTGAAAGTTAATAGCTGCAATCCACCCATTCTCAACATCTTCAAACCATTCTTCGTAATAACAATCATCAGAGCCGTGAAAATTAAGTACGTTTTCGCCAATTAAGATAAATTGGTTGATTCCATTCTTTAACATTAAATCAAGCACATTCCTTTTAAAATGCATTATATCATTATGTAATGCATCATTCCACTCACCAAACAATTCTATTATAGTATATTTCAAATTGTAGTTTGCGTAAAGAACCTTAGCGTAAAGTGTTTCAGAACCCATATAATCCCATTTGGGATGAATATAATGGTCGTATATAGCAGTAGTGTATTTCGTTAGATCATAAGTCGCACCATGAAATGGCGACAAAGGATCTTCCTCTACAACATAATATTTCTCCCAATTAAAAAAAGGTTCAATGTCTTGCATAAAAAAGCCGTTGTCAAACTTAATAAAAAATTGTTCCACGTGGAACCTTATCTCACCTTTTACTGTAATCAAAAAAGGAACATTAACTTTGTACTGTTCCACGTGGAACAATTGAAATATGTTTAAGGAATACGATGTTATTGTAGTTGGTGCGGGGCATGCTGGATGTGAAGCGGCTGCCGCAGCTGGAAATATGGGTGCAAGTGTAATGCTTGTCACAATGAACATGATGACCATTGGTCAAATGTCGTGTAACCCGGCAATGGGAGGTGTGGCAAAAGGACAAATTGTAAGAGAAATAGATGCACTTGGCGGGCAATCGGGTTTAATTTCTGACAAGTCTATGATCCAGTTTAGAATGCTGAACAGATCTAAAGGCCCTGCCATGTGGAGCCCAAGAACTCAAAATGACAGAATGCTTTTTGCTGAGGAGTGGAGATTGGCACTAGAACGAATCCCTACAATAGACTTCTGGCAAGAAAGTGTTACGAAACTTATCATTGAAGACGGTTGTGCACGAGGCGTAATCACTTCAATGGGGATTCAAATAAGATCAAAAGCTGTAGTATTAACCAATGGAACATTTTTAAATGGTCTTATCCATATTGGAGAGAAGAATTTTGCAGGTGGAAGAACGGCTGAAAAAGCTGCGTATGGAATTACTGAACAATTAGTTGAAATAGGGTTTGAGGCTGGCAGAATGAAAACAGGTACTCCACCCAGAATAGATGGCAGAAGTATTAATTACTCATTGACAGAGGAGCAAAAGGGTGATGAAGAACCAAGTAAGTTTTCTTATTCGGATGAAACAACACCGCTAAAAACACAGATGAGCTGTTTTGTGACCTATACAAACGATAAGGTACATGAGATTCTTAAGACAGGCTTCGACAAATCTCCAATGTTCCAGGGGAGAATCAAAGGTTTGGGCCCCCGATATTGCCCTTCTATAGAAGACAAAATAAACAGGTTTGCAGATAAAGACAGACATCAGCTTTTTCTGGAGCCAGAAGGCTGGAAAACAGTGGAAGTTTATATTAATGGATTTTCTTCCTCATTACCAGAAGATGTACAATACAAGGCATTAACAGCAATTAAGGGTTTAGAGAATGTTAAAATGTTCAGACCTGCCTATGCGATAGAATATGATTATTTTCCGCCAACACAGTTAAAACCTTCTCTTGAAACAAAACTTGTATCTGGCTTATATTTTGCCGGACAAATAAATGGAACTACTGGCTATGAAGAAGCAGCTGGACAAGGACTAATGGCTGGAATAAATGCAGCTAATAATGCATTTGAAAAACAACCTTATATAATGAAACGGTCAGAAGGATACATTGGTGTATTAATTGATGACCTGATAAATAAAGGCACGGATGAACCTTACAGAATGTTTACGTCTAGGGCAGAATACAGAATATTGTTAAGACAGGATAATGCTGATCTACGCCTAACAAGGAAGGGATTTGAATTAGGATTAGCAAAAGAAGACAGGCTAAAAAATTTAGTACAAAAGGAAACTGAGGTCTCAGAACTTAGACAAATATTAAAATCTGAAAAAGTATCTCCTGATTTAGTAAACGACTTTTTAACCAGCAAAGGCTCCGCAGCTATTAAAGAAAAGTGTAGTTTGGAAACCCTTCTAAAAAGGCCAGATATTGGCTTGCCGGAACTTAGCCAGATTAGTACTGAACTGCAGAATTCACTTTCAAAATATAATAAAGAATCTTTAGAGCAGTCTGAAATTCAAATTAAATATCAAAGTTATATTGAGAAAGAAGAGCAATTGGCAGCTAAAATCCATTTGTTGGAAAATTACCAATTAAATGAAAAGCTGAATTACGATACCATAGTGTCATTGTCATCTGAAGGAAAAGAAAAACTTAAAAAAATAAAACCTTTTACATTGGGCCAGGCATCCAGAATAAGCGGTGTATCTCCAGCCGATATATCTATTCTGATGGTTTATTTAGGCAGATAACAATAAAAGTATTTCCAGTATAGGAATTCGAGTATTTTTACACAAACTATATTTCGGTGAAAAAGTATTTTGAATTTCTACTACTTGGCATTTTTATATACCTCATTCAATCCTGTGCAAGTATTGCACCTCCAAAAGGAGGTGAAAAAGATACAAGCAAGCCAAGGGTTCAAAAAACATTCCCTAAAAATGGTACAGTTAATTTCAAGGGCAGAACAATCAAATACTATTTTAGTGAATGGGTGCAGGAAGATAAACTGAGAGAACAGATTATCATTACACCTAATGTGAATGATTTTGAAGTGAAGGTGGCCAAAAACATCCTGAGCTTAAAATTTGATTCAAATGCATTCAAGCCAAACACTACTTACAATATTAACCTGAGAGATGGCATTAAAGATCTGACTGAAGGGACAAGATCTGACAGTACAAGTCTTGTGTTTTCTACCGGAAGTTTTCTTGATTCACTAATTGTAGAAGGAAAAGTAATTTTTGGAGAGAATAACCTGAGAAGTAACAACATTACTGTTGCACTATTTGCAGAAACTGACACTTTTAATCTCGATAAACAAGTTCCGCTCTATTCTACGAAAACGGATTCTTCCTCCAAATTTTCTATACAGAATATTAAACCAGGACAATATTATTTATACTGCTTTAAGGATGAAAACAGTAATTCAAAGTATGATAAAAATAAAGAACCAATAGGATATTTAGAAGATAAAATAAACTTAACATCTTCACTTTCAATTACTAATATTAATATATTTTTGGACGATTATGAGAAACCAAGAATAATCCTTAAAGAAAATAAAAAGAAAAGCCTTACCTATCTGGAGTATAACAAGTCACTGGTTGATTTTTCAATTTCTTCTTCGAATACTACAAGAAAGATACTTCCATATGTAAAAGATAAGTCTGTGGCATTATTTACAGACAAAGCGTCAAGCGATTCTGTCAAATTAATTTTGAAATCATTGGACACTAAAGACAATTATGGAGCTGATACATTGGGTTTAATCTTAAACTATGTAGATACCTCAAAATGTTTTCTGCAATGTTACCCATCGCCAAACTCTCAACTTGAACCAATGGATAGTATAGAAATTGTATTGTCTAAACCTTATGTTGCATTCAACCCACTTATTGCAATAAAAAATGGAAAGGAAGAGTGGTCATCAGATAATTTAAAAGATAAATATACTATCAGAGAATTGCCTTTAAAAGGAAGTATCTCAATTCACTATAAGGGCAAATGGAATGACACGGTAAGGATTATAGTCTATCCAAAAGCATTTGTTCCCATCAGTGGTTATATAAAAGATACACTAAAAGCATTGTACACTAAAAAAGATGCAGAAAAATATGGATCTATAGGTGGGTCTGTAAACACTGATAAAAACAATATTCTGGTACAATTATTATCGAAAGACAACAAAGTAATACGACAGATAGATTATAAAAAGGATTTCCTATTTGAATACTTAAACGATGGTGAATATAAAATAAGGGTAGTAGTTGATGATAACCGCAACAGAAAATGGGATCAGGGAAATTATAAAACCAGAAAGATGCCTGAAGCCATTTACCACTACACTGATCCTATTAAATTGAAGTCAAACTGGGAGATTTTAGATCTTAAAATAAGTTTTTGATTTGTGTATACGGGAAGCTTATCCACAATTTGAAGGTAGTATTTCCTAATAGTTAAAGTTTGTACTTGAAAATTGTGGATTGGTAATATTAGGTTAACATTGAAAACCTTATAACTCACAAAAAAGATTTCAACATCATAAATTAATTAAAGATTGTGGAAAACATTGTAACCTATTTAAAATCAAAAACTTAAGAGTAATAATTTCAAATAGAATTGTTAATAGGAGGATATTGATATTGAAAAGTCGTAAAAGCTAATTAAGAATTAAAAAGTTATCCCCATATCCACAAACTATTAATAAGTAATAGATTAAAATCTAAATAAGTCTTTTCTATACAATATAATATATGCGCTTATTTATACACATCCTCATTTTTCTATTTGCTTTGGGCTCTGCTTTTTCGCAAGACCTGGATCTGGCAAATGAATATTTTCAAAAAGAAGATTATTCCAAAGCCCGTGTACATTACGAGCTAGCCATCAAAAAAAGAGTGCCATTATTAGAGGTTTACCCTAAATATGCCAGTACCTTAATTAAGATAGGCGATTTAAATGAAGCAGATAGGTTTTTTAAAAAAATCATAAAAGCTGAACCATATTCAGGGCAGATAAAAGTTGATTATCTGGTTTTTCTCAAAGACTCAAAAAGCAAAGATTATGATAAAACATTGGTAAAAATCCAAAAGGAAGCCATCCAGGATGATGCAAATTTCCCATCTCTTGTATATTATCTGAATAGTTTAAACCAGCAACCACTTTTAGAAAGCTTCATAACTGCTTTTAGAAAAACCAAAGGAAACACTGCGGCTTTTTATAAAGAAATGGCGAATGCCAAAAAGATGCAGGGAAACTTAAAAGAAATGTCGGAAGAACTACTACTTGGCCTTTTGGAGGAAGAAGAGCAAACTGAAGAGATAAAGCATATTTTACAAAACTATCTTACAGAACCAACCGAGCTTGATTATTTTAAATCTGTTCTTTTAGAAGTTGCCCAAAATGACCCACAAAACACTACCATTTCAGAATTATTGCTTTGGATTTTTATTCAGCAAAGAGATTTTGCATCTGCTGCAATTCACGCAAAAGCAATAGATAAAAAACAAAGGAACCAGGGAGATAATCAAAAGGAAGTTGCCGACCTGGCAGTAGAAAATAAAAATTATGATGCTGCTATTAATATTTATGCCAGCCTTATCAAGGATTATCCTAATTCTTCCACTTCCACTTTTGCTAAGGGAAAATCTATTATGGTAAGGGAGGTAAAAATAAAATCTAAATTTCCTGTTAACAGACCAGAATTAACTGGTTTGATTTCCGATTACAAAGCTTTAATTAAAGAAGCTGAAAACACTGGGAATACAAACAGTTACAAATACAAGTCTGACATGGCTATGTTATACGGCTTTTACCTTGAAAAACTTGATTCAGCAATTCTCATTTTAAATTCAGCGATCCAACAAAGCCAGTTTGATAAAAAATTTCAATCGCAAGCGAGGTTGAACCTTGGAGACTTGTATTTACTGGATAATCAACCTTGGGAGTCAACCTTACTTTACTCGCAAGTTGAAGCTTTAGAAAGAGACCAGTTATTGGGCCATGAAGCCAAATTGAAAAACGCGAAGCTGAACTATTACGCTGGTGAGTTTACACTTGCCCAGGAGCAGATGGATGTGCTTAAACTGGCAACATCCAGGGAAATATCTAATGATGCTATACAACTTAGTGTTTTAATCCAGGACAACATCACAGAAGACACTACAGGATACGCCCTCAAAAAATTTTCAGCAATAGAATTGCTGATTTTTCAGAATAAATGGGAGGCTGCCAAAAAACAACTAGAAGAATTATATGGAGAATACCGTGCTAATAGTTTAAAAGATGATATTTTGATGCTTGAGGCTAAAATTTCTAAACAATTTGGAGAATTTGACAAGGCAATAGAAAAATTTGATTTGCTGCTGGCAAATCATGGAGAGGATATTTTAGCAGATGACGCCGCCTTTCAAATCGCTCAACTGTATGACTACAATTTAAAAAATCCGACAAAGGCGATGGAATATTATAATAAGGTTATCACAAAATTCCCTGCCAGTATTCTTGTAGTTGAATCAAGGAAAAGGTTTCGTGAGTTGAGAGGGGATAAGGTGAATTAGTTAACTGTTGACAGTTTTCAACCAAGAGTACAGATTGTAATATTCTCTATTTATTGACTTTAATCTTTTCATTTTATAAAATCCCTACCAAACAATTGCACTAAATTTTTGCTTAAGAATGGAACTACCAAAATATGGATACTTCCCAGGAATTTTTAAATCAGCAACGATTAATAGGTGACCCGAAGGCTGACAAACTTGTTGAACAAATATTCAATAATAAAGAGCAGGCAGATTTTTATATGTTCCTTCAAATGGATTCAAAATCCATATTGAAAGCTGAAGTTTCTGAATTAAAATCTTTTCTTGTAAATATTCGTCCATTGCCACAATGGTTTGATCCAGAACGAATTTTAAAAGGACAAAAATTCTATAGGAAATATGCAACTCCTATTATGACATTATTAGGGGGTTTGTCGTTGCCTTATTGCTATGCAGCTTCTCCTGGGAATAAAGCATTGTATTTATCTGATAAGATGCGGAGATCTCCCGGGAAGCGACTGGTTGATACAGCAGACTTTATTATAGCTGTTTCTACAGCTACTAACATGGAAGAAAATACTGAATTTCAAATACACATCAATAAACTTAGGTTAATTCATGCAGTAGCAAGATATTATATTCTTAAATCTGGTAATTGGTCTATGGAATGGGGTATGCCAATTAACCAGGAAGATATGGCTGGAACAAATCTTGCCTTTTCTTACATAATATTAAATGGGCTAACAAAATCCGGATATATGATTACTGAGCGTGAAAAGGAAAATTTTCTTGCCTTATGGAGATACATCGGATTCCAGCTTTATATCGATGAAGAATTACTACCCGCAACAATAAAAGAAGCAGAGTTCCTTGAAAGAACGATCAGAAAGAGACATTTTAAAAAATCGGAAGAAGGGTTTACATTAACTGAAGAATTGATAACGTACTATAAATCAATGACAAAGGGTATGGATTCGTATCTTATTGAATCTCAAATAAGGTATTGGCTAGGAGCTTTAGCTGCAGATTGTGTTGGTTTACAGGCCAATAAGTTGAAGGATACTATTGTACAAACCATTAATTTATTTCAGGAATCAACAAATTTTTATCAGGTTGATTCTGGTAGCTACACTAAAATGATGCGTAACCACCAACTTCTTAAAAGTCAAATAGCAAACACATAATTAATCCATTTTATGAAAGGCTAGCTATTGGACTGCCTCAAATGGTGGTCAGTATGTTTATAAAAAAAAGACGAACTTGTTCTTTGTTCATCTTTCCAGAGAATCAATGAGTTAATTTAGTTTAGAATAACTTGAATACTCCTCAATAAGAGAAATCTACCGGTTCTTTTCTGTTGTTACATCTCCGCTAAGCTCCGCAATCTTAAAACCTACACCTGTTGGTGCTCTTTCCTCTATTGGTTTCTCATCTTTCAGTAAATTTTTAAGTACCATTTGTCCTATTAGTAATCAAAAAATACTCTTTTCTATTCCTTCTTTCCCAAATACATTTCTTCACAAGCTATTCAATGTTTTAACATTTGGTAAACATTCATTTTCCCCATTTCGCACTGCTATCTTCAGATAACGAATTGATCATGGTAATCAACTCTTCCCTTTTATTTTTTATCGAAAACTGATTTCATCGCTATTAAATGGGTAAATTTTTAGACTTGTGTCAAATATTATGGTTTCAGGTTATAGCAGATAAAATTTGATTTTATGAAACTAAATTTGGCAGT
>JACMRH010000496.1 GCA_014376535.1 Cytophagales bacterium
TCTTTAGTTTAATGACGAGTAAAGATGGCATATTAAGCATTATATTCCCAACAAGCTTTAAATGGGATGAACTTGATACCGTTATTGTATTGATTTAGGCTTTTAAAATTAAAAGAAATATGAAAATAGGTTTATTCGGTATTGGTCTTGATACGTATTGGCCACAGTTTGAAGGATTAAAGGAACGCCTTGAAAGTTACCTTAGGTTTGTTGAAAATAAACTCTCGGAAATTCATCCATCAGTATTTAACGCGGGTCTTGTCGATTGTGTTGATAAAGCATTTGAAACAGGTCGTTTATTCAGGACTCAGGATGTAGATATCGTATTCTTATACGTAGGTACATATGCGTTATCATCAACAGTTTTGCCGGTTGTTAATAAGCTGAAAGCACCTGTTGTTATTTTAAATCTTTCTCCAGATAAAGCAATAGATTATGCATCTTTTAATGCCATGACAGACCGCACTAAAATGACAGGAGAATGGCTTGCATATTGCTCAACGTGTCCCGTTCCGGAGATTGCCAATGTATTTAATCGTACTGGGATAGAGTTTCATGAAGTTACCGGCATGTTGGATGACGATCAAGAATGCTGGAATGAAATACAGGAATGGGTTGAAGCAGCAAGGGTGGTCCACAAAATGCGGTATAACAGGCTTGGATGTTTGGGTCACTATTACAGTGGGATGCTTGATATTTATACTGATCTAACGCAACAGTATAAATACTTTGGAGGGCACATTGAATTACTGGAGGTGGAAGAACTAGCCTTACTACGAAAAGTAGTAACGCATCAAGAGATGAATGAACGGCTACAATTTTTTTATGAGGTGTTTGATGTGCAGGAAGATTGCACTTTGGAGGAATTACAAAAGGCAGCAATTACTTCCGTTGCATTGGATAAATTGGCAGAGCAATATCAGCTGGGCTCAATCGCGTATTATTATAAAGGTACCGGCAATGAAGAAAATGAAGAGGCAATTAATTCTATCATACTTGGTAATTCATTATTAACAGCAAGGGGGATACCAGTTGCCGGCGAATATGAGATCAAGAATGTACAAGCCATGAAAATAATGGACAGCTTTGGAGCAGGAGGTTCATTCACGGAGTATTACGCAATGGATTACCTTGATGATGTTGTATTGATGGGGCATGACGGGCCTGGTCATATAGCCATTGCGGAAGGAAAAACAAAAGTGCGACCATTGAAGGTATATCACGGAAAAGTAGGCAATGGAGTGTCAGTTGAAATGTCTGTAAAGAACGGGCCAGTTACTTTATTAAGTGTGGTGGAACAAAAAGACGGACTAATGTTACTTGTTGCTGAAGCTGAATCTGTTCCCGGGCCAATACTTCAAATTGGTAATACTAACAGCCGGTATAGATTTTCAATTGGAGCAAGAAAGTTTGTGAATGACTGGAATAGTCATGGACCCGCTCATCATTGTGCGATAGGTGTTGGGCATATTAGCTCTAAAATTGAAAAACTGGGCAAGCTATTAAATATGAAAGTCGAAAAAGTTTGTTGAAAATTATGAATAAATAAACCGAATTCTATGATAGTTTATCCCTCTTCCAAGTACATAATATTCTAAATAAATACTTCTGTATTTAATAATAAAAGCCGTAAACATGCATAAAGAAATTGAATGTAATTACAAGTCTGTTCTGTGTTTTTGCTCTGCTTACAAACAACAGTTATGGACAAAAAAAATCAAATTGAAATCATTAAAAATCAACTGACAGATCCTGCCATTATTTTTTTAAATCCGCCCGAGTCTGCCAGGCAGGGAGTGTTATGGATGTGGATGGGTTCAAACTTAACCAGGCAGGGAATTACAAAAGATTTGGAAGCTTTGAAAAAAGCAGGCTTTAACAAAACTACTATGTTTAGCCTTGCAGATATTACCACACCCTGGGCGGCAGAAATTAAAAACAGTCCAACTCCAGAAATTATATCATGGACAGAGCCTTAGTGGAAACTGGTGAGGCATGCAATAGAAGAGTCCAAACGCCCGCAAATGGAATTTGGCATGTTCAATGGGCCAAGCTATGAATCAAGTGTGGCACCTGGATTACACCTGAATTGTCAATGCAGGAAATTTGCTGGTCAGATATATTAGTAAAAGGTACTAGTCATATTAGTTTGCGGTTAAAAAAACCGGCAGTTGACCCAAGGGCGAATCAATCATTCCCTGTTTATAATCCCGTAATTGATTTAATTGAAAAGCCGGAAATAGCGGCAAGAAAAACTTACTGTAAAGATATTGTCGTGCTGGCCATGCCTGCTAAAGGCATGGTGGCAAAAGAAAGTGTAATTGATGTAAGTGGAAATATGAATGCGGGTGGTATGTTGGAATGGGATGCTCCTCCAGGTGAATGGAAAATTTATAGGTTTGGACATACTACCATGGTTGCATTGATTCAACCGGCACAGTGGCAGGCCACCGGTTTTGAATGTGATAAAATGAGCCAGGCAGCAGTAGATTTTCATTTAGACCATGTAATTAGGGAAACACAAAAGCACTTGGGGGATTTAATCGGAACTGTATTTACGCATATCCATTTTGATAGCTACGAAGCCGTCACGCCAACATGGACGCCTGCAATGAAAGAAGAGTTTTTTAATAGACGAGGTTACGACCTTACTCCTTATTTAGCAACTTTTGCAGGACGTGTAATTAACAGCCAGACAGATTCTATCAAATTCAGAAATGATTTTGATGCCACCATAAAAGATCTGTACAGGGATATCTATTTTACAACCATTGCTAAAAAATTAAAAGCAGCGAATCTTGATTTTTTATGTGAGCCTTACGGCGGGCCATGGAGACAAGATGAAATGATGCCGCTTGTAAAAAATGTGATGACGGAGTTTTGGACAACCAATAGAAAGTACACAGTTTAAACCGAAATGGGGTGGTCTGTTTCAGCGAAATCTCCAACCAAACCATAAAAACTAACCAATTGTACGCATTTTAATTCTCGAACTCAGGTTATTAGTACTTTTGGGGATGCTTTTATGTACAATTCTTTTATCTATTTGCTTAGCGATTCTAATATAAGAACAGAGTTCCCAAATCTGAAACATGCAGTGTTTTCTTACACGCTAAGATGATTTTCTATGGCTTTCTGTTTTATTATATGGTGAAGATCTATTTATTCCAAAGCAAATTCAACATATCTTCATTAAAAATAGCTTTATAAATACTGTGCGTAGACATGAAATCGCCTACTTTCTTGCAACATTATAAATACTTGTGTTCTAAAAGTCAATATTGCTAATATAGCATTATATTTTGCCAAAATTGTTTTACATATGCGTTTCCATTTATTTTAACTTTAATTAATAATTTTTGTTCCTTCAGAAAAATCTATTGGGATTATGCTGAACGTCTGCATAGCGACAAGATTTTTTCAATAAAAGTTTTAAATAAATTAAATGAATATGTTCAAAAATATAAACTTGAAAAATTTGAAAAAGCACTTTCTATTACTCAGCCCTTTATTGATGACGTTTGGGTTAAGTCAGGAATTATATTCGCAAACACATGCGGTATCGGTTTTTTCCCCATCTAACAAACAAAATGATCCGGCAAAAGATTTTCTCAATCCTCCTGAAAGCGCCAAGCCTGGTGCACTCTACATGTGGATGGGTTCCAATATTAGCAAGGAAGGAATTACTAAAGATTTGGAGGCATTGAAAAAAAACGGTTTCAACAGGACTACCATGTTTAGCCTGGCTGATATCACCACTCCCTGGTCCGGCATCATCGAAAAAAGCCAGACACCGGAAATAATTTCGTGGACAGAGCCCTGGTGGAAATTAGTACGCTTTGCTGCACAAGAATCTAAACGGCTTGGTATGGATTTCGGTATGTATAATGGTGCCGGCTATGAATCCAGTGGAGGTGTATGGATTACGCCGGAACTTTCTATGCAGGAAATTTGCTGGTCTCAACATATTGTAGCGGGTAATGAACATGTAAGTATAGCACTGGCTCGGCCACAGGTAGATCCCCATGCCAATCAGGGTTTCCCTGTTTATGACCCTGAAACCGGCGTGGCTGATAAACCTATAATTCCCGCAAGAAAAACATATTACAAGGACATTGCTGTATTGGCGCTTCCATCGGATGGAACTGTTGCAAAAGACCAAGTAATTGATTTAACGGATAAAATGAAAGCCGGAGGGCAACTGGAATGGGATGCACCAGCAGGAGAATGGACGATATACAGGTTTGGTCATACCACGAGAGGGACTTTAATACAGCCCGCTCAATGGCAGGCTACCGGGCTCGAATGCGATAAAATGAGCGAGGAAGCGGTAAGTTTTCATCTGGATCACATCATAGGTGAAATTCAAAAGCATTTAGGGGATTTAATTGGTACTGGTTTTACGCATGTTCATTTTGACAGTTACGAAGCAGGAACACCCACATGGACTCCAAAAATGAGGAATGAATTTTTACAAAGAAGAGGTTATGATATGTTACCTTACCTGCCCATGTTTGCGGGGCGAACTATTGGTAATCAACAGGACTCCTTACGGTTCAGAAATGATTTTCACGCAACTATCGAGGATCTTTACCGAGATGTTTATTTTGCTACCATTTCAAAGAAGTTAAAGGCTGCGCATCTCACCTTTTTATGTGAACCTTATGGCGGCCCATGGCGGCAGGATGATATTATGCCTATGATACCCCGTGTGATGACGGAATTCTGGACCAAAGGTGGCCGCTATTCTCCTTATGAATTGAAACCTACAGTGGCTGCTTTAAGAAAGTCTGGGCAGAACATAATTGAAGCCGAGGCTTTTACCGGAAACCCGGCAGACAGCAAATGGGATGAAACACCAGCATGGCTGAAACCTATTGGCGATGCCGCTTTCTGTGATGGGGTAAATAGATTGGTTTTGCATCGGTTTGTTCAGCAAGCTTTTGATGATCGTTACAAACCTGGCGCTACTATGGGGCGATGGGGAACTCATTTTGACCGTACACAAACGTGGTGGAAACCAGGCAAAGCCATGGTGGATTACTGGCAGCGTTGCCAGGCTTTGTTGCAATGGGGCGCTATTGCCGAACCCGTTGAAAATGATTTTATTGTTTCTAATACTACTGGCGGTATCAATGTAAAGGGCATTCATCGTAATAAGGGAAATGTTGACATTTATTTTGTTGCCAATATATCACGCAAGGCGGGTGAGGCAATGTGTACATTTAAAGTAAATGGAAAGCAGCCGGAATTGTGGGATCCTGTAACGGCTGTTATGCAGGACATGCCAGAATTTAATGAAAAAAATGGAACAATTTCGATACCAATAAGTTTTGATACCGCACAAAGTTTTTTTATTGTTTTTCGAAAAGATATAAGAAAAAATATAGAAATAAAGAAGAAAAACTTTCCGTCACGGAAAGAAGTTGCCACATTGAAAGGAGCATGGAAAGTTCAATTTGATCCGGTTTGGGGCGGCCCTGAAAAGCCGGTAATTTTTTCGTCACTTACAGATTGGACCACCAGCAAGGTAGATGGCATTAAATACTTCAGTGGAACGGCCGTCTATAAAAAAACATTTGCTCTGTCAAAAACGGCACTTAACGATAAACAGTCTCTTTATCTTGAATTGGGCGAGGTGAAACATATAGCAAGAGTATATTTAAATAACAGAGACTTGGGGGTGATATGGACAGCTCCATGGCATGTAAAAATTCCAGAAGGGGTATTAAAAGTCGGGAACAATCAACTCA
>JACMRH010000497.1 GCA_014376535.1 Cytophagales bacterium
TAATACATCAATATCTTTTAAAAGTTTGGGTAGTTTTCTGGTTTCAAGAATGTCTCCTTCAATAAATTTTATTTTTTCCTTATTCAAATGAGAATTGAAGAAAAAATCTGTATTGCCTGTTGAAAGGTTGTCAAAAATCCGCACTTCCTCAACTTCAGGCAAAAAACTTAATTTTTCTGCAACCGCAGAACCAATATATCCTGCCCCTCCTGTAATTGCGATCTTCATGTACTTTAATTATGAGTTATGAATTATGATTTATAAATAGAGATGAAAGATAAAATATAAGAGCTGAATACTTAATAACTGAATATTCAGACTGTTTGATAAGTGCATTACATTTATAATTCATCAATCATAATTCATCATTATTTAGAAACTAGCTCTGTATTCAATCCGCATTCAGTTTTGTTCATTCCAAACCAACGGCCTTGCCTTTCTTCCCATTCCAGGTCTGGTTTTCTGGTGCAAGGTTCACAACCAATGCTAGAATAACCAAACTGTTCCAATGGATGTCTTGGCAGATTGTGTTCTTTTATATATTGGTAGATCATTCGCTTGTCCCAATCGAGCATGGGATGGAAACGGATTGCTCCGAATTTAGCTGGCTGTTCAATTTTAAATTCTTTTCGGACATCACTCTGGTCTGCCCGGACACCATTTATCCAAACATCATTTTCCTGTAAAATTGGTTCTAGTGGCTCTACTTTATTGATATGACAACAGTAATCCGGATCAGAGGAAAATAAAAAATTTCCATACATGTCCTTTTGATTTGCACGCTGAACTGTGGATGTAGCATTCTTTAAGTTCAAGCCAAATTTCTCTGCGACTTCATCTCTGAAAAACATTGTTTCAGGAAAATGATATCCGGTATTGATAAAATATACGGGAATGCTTTTGTCAATCCTGCTTAAAATATGCAGCAATACAATACTATGTGTTTGAAACGAAGAAGTAGTGAAAAGTTTCTTTCCAGTTTTTTTGTATTGCGATATTTTATTTTCTATTTCCTCGAATTTCATTTTAAAAAATCTGATTGAGAAGTATTTCTGGAATTAAAACAAAACAATATACTGAATAATTCAAATATTAGGTTGTCAATGACTAATTCAATGCAAATTAGCTATACAATTTCTCTCTCAAGGCTTTCACTGCCGGGTCCATTATGTAATCGTCATATGGCATTTGCTTGTCAATAACTCCTTTCGGTGTAATTTCAATAATCCTGGTTGCAACCGTATTCATAAACTCATGGTCATGCGATGTAAAAATGATATTGCCTTTGAAGTCCTTCAATGCATTGTTGAAAGCTGTGATTGATTCCAGGTCCAAATGGTTGGTTGGCTCGTCTAATAAAAGCATGTTTGCACCGGTCATAATCATCCTGGAAATCATACAACGAACTTTTTCACCTCCCGAAAGAACTTTACAGTTTTTTAAAGTTTCTTCTCCGGAAAAAAGCATTCGTCCCAAAAAACCACGGATATAAGTCTCATCTTTTTCCTGAGAATATTGTCTTAACCAATCTATCAGGTTTAAGTCAGCATCTTCAAAGTATTCTGTATTATCTACCGGTAAAAATGCTTTTGTAATCGTAGAGCCCCATTTATATTCACCTTTTTGAATGCTAAGTTCGTCTACTAATGTGCGGTACATAACGGTGGTAGCAAGTCCGTCTTTTGAAATTAAGGCTACTTTATCTCCTTTTAGTAAAGTAAAATTGATGTCTTTAAATAGCATTGTACCATCATCTGCAATGGCTGATAAATTGGTTACAGACAAAACCTGATCTCCGGCTTCACGTTCTGGCTTAAACTGAATACCAGGATACTTTCTGCTGGAAGGTTGAATACTGTCTACATTCAGTTTGTCAAGCATTTTTTTACGGCTGGTAGCCTGCTTGGACTTTGAAACGTTTGCACTGAATCGTTCAATGAATGCCTGCAATTCTTTCCTTTTATCTTCTGCCTTCTTATTCTGATCAGACCTTTGTCTCAACGCCAGCTGGCTTGATTCATACCAGAAAGTGTAATTTCCGCTGAACATCTGGATCTTACTGAAATCAATATCCACTACATGTGTACTAACTGAATCCAAAAAGTGCCTGTCATGTGATACTACAATAACTGTATTCGGGAAATTTCCAATAAACTCTTCCAGCCACATAATTGTGTCTACATCCAAGTCATTGGTAGGCTCATCTAATAATAATACGTCCGGATTTCCAAAAAGTGCCTGCGCAAGAAGTACGCGTACTTTCTCATTACCGCTAAGTTCTTTAACCAATTTGTAATGTTGATCTTCCGCAACTCCGAGTGAACTAAGAATTTGGGCCGCATCGGTTTCGGCATTCCAGCCATCCATTTCAGCAAATTCTGCTTCCAACTCTGATGCGCGGTTTCCGTCGGCATCTGTAAAATCCGTTTTGGCATAAATAGCATCTTTTTCGTGCATAATGCTCCATAGTTTCTTATGGCCCATTATTACGGTATTTAAAACTACTTCTTCATCAAATTCAAAGTGATTTTGTGTCAATACAGCCATCCTGGCACCTTTATTGAGAATAACCTGGCCTGTAGTAGGATCAATTTCTCCGGATAGAATTTTAAGGAAGGTAGACTTACCTGCTCCGTTGGCGCCGATAACTCCATAACAGTTATTATTTATGAATTTGAGATTTACATCCTCAAACAAAACTCTTTTACCAAAACGAAGAGAAAGATTGGAAACGGTTAACATTATTAGTATTTACGAATTAAGATTTGCGATGTACGATTGATACAATTTGAAGCGGGAATTACAATCGAAATACAAAAATAATGAAATGTAGCTTGGTCTGGGGAAAAAAAGGACAATTTAACATGATAATATTATTCTTAATTAGATTGGTCAGGTGGATGCGTAACAAGCAATCTGAAAAAATGGATTAGTACAATTTAATCTAAGCAGTGTTATGTTGGCATAGATTTTTTGGTTTTATAGAAAAAAATTATTTATGCAAAATCTGGAAAGTACAACTGATCTTTTGAATGATTTAATCATTATAAATAACGACCGGGCAGAAGGATATGAAACTGCAGCTGTTGAAGCTAAAGACCTGGCCTTAACAGGATTATTTGAAGCTATGGCAAGGGATTCCAGGAAATTTGCTTCTGAGCTTTCTTTGGAGGTGGCTTTGTCAGGAAATGATGCTTCAACAGGGACCTCTACTGCAGGGAAGATATACCGTGCATGGATGGATATAAAATCCAAGATTACTAAAGCAGATAGGGTAGCAATTTTGAATTCTTGCGAAGAAGGTGAAAATGTGGCTATTGAAGCTTATGAAAAGGCTTTGGTTTCTAAAACCGGGATATCTGAAGAATTAGCGTCAAAATTAGTTGAACAAAAAAATCTTATTGTTGAAGGCCTTCAAACAATTATCAAATTGCGAGATACCGTTTATGCAAATGCATAATCTGATCTTTTTAAAAACCTTTCAATGCAGATAGAATCAAACAATATTTCAAATATTGATGGAATAAAAGTATTTTCTGATCAGCTTTTGCAATTGCTAAGCGACAATCAATTGTTCATAAACAAGATCCAGAAATCTCAATGGAATTTTGAAATTCTACCTCTGGGAGATTATAATAACATAATAAATCTTCTTTTTAATTGTTCAGAGATTATAGCAGAGCAAATAAAAATTTATAATGGGCATGTTGCAGTAAGCTTTGCCGTTTACTTGGAGATGTCTAATTTAAAAGAGGTTTTGGAAATTGAATCTGAATTTGATGTAAAAAAGGATGTTATTCAATCTCATCATATTTTGTTAGATTACCTGATGAAGTTTATGAATGATGAGATTGATGAGTTTCATGAAATAAGAAAATCTCTTATAACTGACCTTCATCAATCTCATACTGAAATTTATAAACACCTGGAATCTTTTAACAAATAATTACTGTTAAAATACCAAGATACCAAGTCATTGCTGAGATCAGGTAGTCCTATTTTTTATTAATTTCTTTAATCAGCTTTTCATTGTTCCTTACAAAGTCATCGTTTTTTGCTGCTTTAGCTTTTTCTATTGATACATTAGCTGATTCCAAAGCACCTTTTTTATCTCCTAGCTTATTTTGAATTTTTGCTTTTGTATAGTACATGTAGAAAGCATCTTTATTAGATTCAATAGCTTTGTTTACAAATTCCAGTGCTTTGTTTAAATCTTTGTTATTGTCTAAATAATAACCTGCAGCGTTATAATATGGTTTATCCTTTTCGCTAGCTGTGGCCATCTGCTCATCAATATGTTTCAATACTTTAGAATCTAGGTCAATTGAAAATTTGAAACTGACTTCTGTTTTGTCCCAACGTAAAGAGATTTGAGCTTCATTTGGCTTAATATTATTTATGTCAAATGTGAATGTTTCCACTTTTGAGCCCAGTGCTACTGATTTTGTTTTTATCCTTACCAAATCATTTTCTTGTTTGTATTTATCTTCACCGTTTACAGTGGTGTCTTTTGATATTATGATTGTCCATTCAGTTTTACCGGGGATGGTAACGAGGCCATATTTACCAGCGGGTACCTTTGTGTTGTTTATTAATGCTTCATCTCCAAAATAAACAGTTGTTGCAGCATTTGCGCCAGTTCTCCACAATTTATCAAATGGCACTACTTCACCAAAAACAACCCTACCTTTTACACTCGGCCGTGAGTAGCTAATTTCAACATTGGAACTTCCAAAGCTTTGGATGATTTTCTGAGTAGGACTTGTAGCTGCAAAAGGCCATTTTGCTTGTGAAAAAGAAATAATTGTGGATGTGAGAAAAACGGATAAGAACAAACTGATTTTGTACATTTTATTAATTTAATTATATGATTGATTGTTTATAAACCTTGCCACTAATATACAGGTATCCCTAAAGCAATTTTTATGTAAATATTACATTTTAACAAAATTTAACCCACAACCTATTATGTTACATATGTGTTAATATAGTAATTCAGAAAAATAAAGACTTAAATTAATGGTCAAAATCGATAGGATTTTACTAGTTGATGACGATAATATTACCAATTTTCTCAATGTGAGATTGATCAAGAAATTGAATCTATCTACTGAAATAAAAATAGCAAACAACGGCCATGAAGCATTAGCTTACCTGAAAGAGGCCCGATCGAAGCAAATGACGAGTCCATCATTAATTTTTTTAGATATAAACATGCCATTAATGAATGGACTTGAGTTTATTGATACCTATAAAAATACCAAAACGTGGAATAAGAAACCTGTTATTATAGTGCTTTCGTCATCTGATAACAAGAGTGACATAAATGTATTAAAGTCCTCGAATGTAATTTCAGATATCCTTTTGAAACCTTTAACAGAAGAAAAAGTACTTGCTGTAGTGGATAAATACTTTAGTTAAGGATAATTTATTACTTCGAGAGTAAGATTTTTTTTCGGGAATTGTCTACCCAGCCTGATAATGCTTTTATTTGATCTTCGCTTAAAACTGCGTTTTTATGAATCTTTGTAAATGATTCAAGTGGCATTTCTCTGCCTTCAACCTCTTCCTTGGTTTCCTCTAATTTACGATCTTGTTTTTTAGGTGAATAGAGTTTGAATTCCGAAAAATTCAACTCCGCTTTGCCTTCTTGCACATGGTGGTTCAGCCACCATCCTAATGGCATTATTTCAGAGTACCATGGATAGTTTGTATTGTTAGAATGACAATCATAACAAGACGTTTTTAATATTAAGCTTATGTTTTCAGGAATAGCAACAACTGCTGAAATATGGTTTGGCCCCTCTGTTACTCCCAGATTTTTTGTGGGCCTAAAAAATTGAATTGTAACTAAAAATATCAAAAAGATAATTATAAGTTTCTTAGTCAGGGTCATATGTTTAAGAAACCCAAATTTGTAGAAACTAATTCAAATAAACCATAAAGGAGGATCCTTTTCCTGGTTCGCTTTCCACCTCAATTTTTCCACCAACGTTTTCTATCATTCTTTTTACAATGTATAGCCCAATTCCAGAGCCTTCTTCGTGCGTATGGATCCTGTTAAACATTTTAAATATTTTTTGGAGATTTTCATGCGTTAAGCCCAAACCATTATCTTCCACTTTGAGATAATCAGATTTATTGATTCTTCCAGTGGAAATAACTATCTCAGGAGTTCTTGTACTGTCACTGTATTTTATTGCATTCGATAATAAATTGTAAACAGTACTGCGAAGTATTTTTCTGTAGTAGCGGAGAGAAGGAATTTTAAAATCTGTTTTTATAATAGCTTTCTTTCTGTTAATAAGATCTTTTATATCTGCAGTTACCTCGTTAAAAATATCATTAAGCTCAAGAAGTTCAAGTTCATGCTGGTCATCTTTATGAACTTTAGAAATTTCTGTCAGGTCAAGGATTGTTTTCTTAAATCTGTTAACAGATGTGAACATCATTTCGACCATGGGCTTGTATTCTTCGTCTACCTCGACATCGTTAAAAAATGCATTTAAAAGTCCTTCTATATTAGATATTGGAGCTTTTAAATCGTGAGAAGCTAAATATAAGAAGTTGTCCAGATCAGTATTTGTCTTTATTAATTCTTCGTTTTTAGAGGTAAGGTCTTTATTATAGATTTTAAGTTGTGCGGTCGCGTTTGCTAATTGTTCAAGTGTTTCTTTCTGATCGTGCATGTCTGTACAAGTACCCACCCAAAGCACAATTTCATTCCTTTCATTTCTTATTGGCCGAGCCCTTACCAGATGCCAACGATAAGTTTGGTCAGAAGCTCTTTTAAAAAGAGTTTCCATTTCGTAGAAATTTCCGGTTTCCACAGCATCTCTCCAGGCATCAACTGTATTGTCTAGTAAATCAGGGTGAACTATGCTTTTCCAACCCCATACAAGAGTTTGTTCAGGAGAAGTGCCAGTATAATCGTACCACCTTTGATTGTAATAATTTACTGCACCATTTGTATTTGCCGTCCAGGCCATTTGCGGTAACCCTTCCAAAACGATTGCCAACCTGGTTGCTTCTTCTTTTGCTTCTCTGTCCTTTTGAATTTGAAGGTCCTTTTTTTCAATGATGCTATTTTGTTCTGCTACTTTATTGCGTATTGCCTTAATTTCATTTTTTGTTGAAAGATTTGTAATAATGACGCCTAAAGCAGGTTCGTTTTCCATTTCTATCATACTCATAGAGAAATAAAAAGGAACGTAAATTTCCTCCTGATTTCTCATCATAAATTCTCCCCGGCTGTGGGTATTCCAGCCATTATCTAAGAGGGTTCTGAAATTAGAAAGGTTTTCTGGGTCAATGAAGGATAAAAATGAAGAACCGATTAACGACTTTAACGGAATACCTAAAAAGTTTGAAATACTGGTATTGGAATAGAGAATAAGGCCTTCTTTGTTTAAAATGAGGGCGCCTTCATTCATTTTCTCCACAAGCATCCGATAGGAGAGATCAGCGCCTTTGAGAGTAAAAATTTGAGGCCCATCGCTATTATTTACAGCTAAAGCATCAATTGCGCCTGTTCTTATAGCATCTATAAGTTCCAGAGCCTCCTCAAGATCTTTTTGAAGTTTGATTATTTCCTCATCTAGCATTGTTGCATTTTAATACAAAAAATTATTTTTTCAAATTAAGGACTGTTATGACTTTGTCAAAGTCAGATAAGTTTCCGAGTAATTTTTTCACTGGTAAAGGTCTTAATCTCACCAGAGTAGGAGAGGCCAGGATCTGATGTTCTATCGTCAATTCTGGTTCCTGATACATGTCAATGATTTCTAGCTCATAATTTTCTAACAAATATTTCTCACAAATTGTTTTAATATTTTCTACAGCTTTTCTGCAATTCGGAGTCATACCAGTAATATATAATCGTAATGAATATATATCGTTGTTGACTTCTTGATATGCAATATCTTCATTTTCATTTTGTGCCATTATTCTACTTCAATTCTGGGGCGTATATCAAGTCCGACCAGTACTGTTTCTTCATTAGAAAGGTCGCCAATTATTTTCCTGATTGGCTCAGGCACTTTTCTCACCAGTGTAGGTATTGCGAGAATCTGGTCACCTTCGGCCAGCTGTGGATTTTTTAAAAGATCGATTACTTCTAAGGTATATCGTCCTTTTAAATATGTCTCACAATATCTTCTCAGATTTGTAAGAGCTGCTGACGATTTTTGAGTAGAACCAGCCACATATAATCGCAGTTCCCAAGATTCATCTATATCTTTCATATTAAGTATAAATATTAGGGATTAATTTAACTTTTTTAATTCATCTTCTATAGCCTCAAACTCAAGGCGCATATTTGCTATTTTTGCTTCTAGAATTACTCGCTGTCTGGCCAATTCTCTTTCCTTTTTTTCTTCTGCCAATTGTTTTTGAATTGCCTTTCCTTTTATTTCTAATTGGTAAGCTAATCTTGCTGAGCCAGTTAATATGCCTGTAGGACCTATATTTACATCTAGTAACTGGATGCCGTTTTTAGTGATGATAAATTCTCTAACCTGATTTGAATGTTCCATTCCCCGGGATTTGATAATGAATATACCACGGTTTCTTTCTCCGATCCCTTCTACGTCTCTCACCAGAATCCAGGTATCGACTAAAGATGAAATTCCTTCTTCTGTTAATTCTAGGCTGGAACCTTTAGGGGTTGTCAAAGCGTTGAAAACGGCAGTAATGCCTTTCACCTTTAAGAAATCTATTAAACGGGTAAGCATTCCCTGTACTTCATTAAAACCTCCAACAGTAACCAGATTACTGATCGGGTCTATAACAATTGCGTCAGGACAAAATTCTTTTATATGCTTATGGATTTTTAAAAGGTGCAATTCTAAGCCGTTTAACGACGGCCTGGAGGCATGTATTTTTAGGAGTCCACTTTCTATATGTGGTTGCAGGTCTATACCAACCTGTTTCATGTTTCTTAGCAATTGTTTTTCAGATTCTTCGAAAGCAAAAAAGATACATTTTTTACCAGACTTACATATTTCATTAGCAAATGATGATACAAATGTCGTTTTGGCTGTTCCGGCAGTTCCAGTAATAAGTATACTGCTGCCTTTGTAAAACCCACCGGTTCCAAGCATTTCATCCATCCCTGCAACACCAGTTGGAACGATTTCATCTGACACATCAAAATCCAGATCTAATGAAGTTATTGGTAAAACCGAAATTCCTTCTTCATCTATTAAAAAAGGATATTCATTTGTACCATGTACTGAACCACGGTATTTGACAATCCGTAACCTTCTTGTAGATATTTGGTTAATTATCCTGTGATCCAGTAATATTACACAATCAGAAACATATTCTTCAAGTCCTTGGCGAGTTAATGAAGATTCTCCTCTTTCTCCCGTTATAACAGCTGTAATGCCTTTGTCTTTTAACCAACTGAAAAGCCGTCGGATTTCTGCCCTTAAAACAGATTGGTTGTCCAGTCCGGCAAAAAGAGATTCTATTGTATCCAGTACTATTCTTTTTGCCCCAATTGAATCAATGGCATAGCCAAGTCTGATAAACAGTCCTTCCAGATCATATTCTCCGGTTTCCTCTATTTCGCTTCTTTCAACGTGCACATAGTCTACCTTTAGCAATTTTTTCGCAACAAGGTCTTCCAGGTCAAACCCCAGTGAGGCTACGTTTTTTGTCAGGTCTTCGGAAGTTTCTTCAAAAGCTATAAAAACTCCTGATTCGTTAAATTCAGTAATGCCTCTTACCAGAAATTCCATGGCCATCAGGGTTTTACCACAACCTGCACTACCACAAATTAAGGTTGGCCTACCGTGAGGGAAACCTCCGTTAGTTAATTCATCAAGACCTTCAATGCCAGTTGGTGCCTTTGGAAATTTATAATCTTCAAAAGCAACATTTTTGTGTTGGATATCCAAAATTATTCTTTTTGAAAGAGGGGGATAAAAAAATATGCCAAAAAGAACCTAATTTATTTCATTTATTTTTTTGAGGAAAATCTTAAAAGTGGAGCCTTTCCCTATTGCACTTTCTACTTCAATTTTACCTCCTGAATTTTCGATCATTCTCTTCACCATATACAAGCCAACACCGGTGCCTTCTTCCTGATTATGAATACGTTTAAAGAGCATGAACATTTTATTGATGTTTTCAGGACTTAAGCCGAGACCATTGTCTTCCACTTTAATAATATGAAGACCATCAGATTCATAAGTTGAAATATGAATTTCAGGCCTTCTTTCCGGTGAAGAATACTTGATGGAGTTTGAGAGTAAGTTATACAAAACACTCCTGACAATTCTTTGTACATGAAAAATTGATACAATTTTAAAATCTGTAGTTATTACAGCATCTTTTCTGTTTATCAATTCTTTAATGTCAGATTTGATGTTTTCAAGTAAATCCTCGAAATCAATTTCTTCCAATTCAGTGACTATTTCTCTTTGAGCTTTGGATATTTCAGTGAGGTCCTTTATAGTTCTTTTAAAACGTTCGACGGATTTAAACATCATTTCCTGATAAAAACTGCTATCCCCTTCAGTATCAAAATCCTCAAAATACGCCATTAAAAGACCTTCTAAATTGGCAATTGGCGCTTTTAAATCATGGGATGCCATGTATAAAAAATTATCAAGGTCAGTATTGGTTTTTTCCAACTGTTGATTTTTATACAATAATTCCCTGTTAAGTAATTCGAGTTGTTCTTCATACATTTTTCGATCATGTATGTCTGAAGCAGTTCCGACCCAATGGATCAATTCGCCGCTATTATTCTTTACAGGAACGCTTTTGCCTGAATACCATCTATAAAAACCTTCTGAATTTTTGAGCCTATAATCAGCTTCCCACATTTTATTTGAATCCCGGGACTCACCTAACAAATTATTAATTTTTGGCAGGTCATCTGAATGGACAAAATCTTGCCAATGAAAGATGTCATCTTTACTTGATCCTGTATAATGGTACCAATTTCTGTTAAAATAATCTGATTTACCGTCCACAGATAATATCCAGGATATAAGCGGTGCCGATTCCATTATAGAAACCAACTTATTAAGCTGATCGATAGATGCATTCCTGGCTACTACTTGTTTTGTAACTTCATATGCCAGTAAAGACACACCTTCAGTTTCTCCGGATTGATTTTGGGTAGGTTGATAAATAATATTAAAGTACAGCTTTTCTTCAGGCCCACCTTCCTTTTTTACGATCAAAATAGGTATTTCATTGCCAAAAGAAGGTTTACCTGTTTGATATACTCCATTAAGAACTTCTTCTGTAAGTTTACCACCAAGTTCAGGTATGGCTTCTAGTAGCTTTTTACCAGCAAATTCCCTATTATCCAGTGAATGATAATCATGTTCAAGGGTATTTAATAGTAAATCTTTCCCTTTTAAAATGGCAGAGATTGTTGGTGCCTGTGAATGAACTGTGGGGTTTTGTAAAAAAATTTCATTTTCAATATATTGAAAAGAATTTTTCTCATCGTTGCTTTTCAAAGATCCCATTTACACATTTTATCAAACCCGCAGTAGCCTCAAACTGAAGTTCAGTTTTGCAAAAATAACTCTTCAAAAAAATAATGCCGCTCGTTAAATATTTGATAATAAAGTGTTAACAGCACTGAGGAATTACAAGAGTGAAAATTTAAAATTTAAGATATATGAAAAATAAAAGTAATAGGGAGTTATTTATCCTAAAAAGTGTGAAGTGATTTCAGTGTCTATTTTTAGTTCTGCTTGTTAAATCAGGCAAAAAAAAGGGAGATTAAGATCTCCCTTTTTTGTATTTTTCTATTGCTAAGACCAGAAGAGGAAAAAAACCTAAACCGTTCTTGTTAAATAGTTCTTTCCAGATGTCTTTGTATTCTAATTTTGCGGTAATAACTTTTGCTCCAGTGGTTCTATGAAATGGGTGGTTCATGATTTAGATTTTAAGTTAATACATGTAATCTATGTAAAAAGTTCTCAAAATGCTAATGTTTATTTTACAATAAAGTAATTTAATCACTAATAATTCATCTATTGAAGTAATGAATAATTACAAACTGTAAGAAACCATGTACCCGGGAATTTCTATGTTCTGATATCCTTCTTTTTGAAGTGAATTTTTAAACTTTTCCATTACCCGTATTTCTCCATGAACAAGAAATATATATTTAAGCATTTCTTTATCTTGACAATGAAGAAACTTCAACATATCGCCATAATCTCCATGTGCACTGTATTCTTTCAGGAATTGAACATCTGCTTTTACCTCATGGGTTTCACCAAAAATGTTTACTTCTTTATCGCCACGGGATATTTGTCCACCTAATGTTGACGGCTCACAATAACCCGTTACAAGAATTGTATTTTTCGGATCCTGAATACATGTTTTCAAATGGTGACGAATACGTCCACCTTCCATCATGCCTGAAGATGATATTATCACACAAGGTTCGTTCAACTCTTTTATTAATATTGATTCTTCTTTGTCTGTAATATAATGGAGGTTTTTAAAGCCAAATGGATCAGTATCAAACTTAAGATATTCTTTCATAGCCGGATTGAAATTTTCATCGTTGTTTTTAAGAATATCTGTTGCATACACTGCTAATGGACTATCTACGAAAACGGGTATATCAGGAAGCCTTCCATCTTCTGCCAGTACATTTAAAGAATAGATCAGTTCCTGGGTACGTCCTATACTAAAAGCCGGAATCAACAGTTTGCCTTTTTTGGTAATACACGTTTCTATTATCAGCTCTTTTAACTTGTCTTCACTGTTTTGTAGAGAGTCATGAAGCTTATCTCCATACGTTGATTCACAAATAATATAATCGGCTGCCGGAAATGGCTGAGGGGAATTTAGAATCCTATTATCAAACCGGCCAATATCTCCAGAAAAGCAGAGATGCTTTTTTCTATGTTTTGTTTTTATTGTTAGGTTAACTACAGCACTTCCGAGTATGTGTCCGGCATCAGTAAATAATACTTCAAGATTTTCGTCAATCTCATAAGAGCTATTATATGGAATAGTTTTCAAAAGATTTAAAGCTTGATCTACATCTTGAGCCTGATATAAAGGTTCTTTTCGTTTGTCATGAATTGCATCCACTTCATTATTCTGAATATTAGCACTGTCTTTCAGTATTAACGCTGCTAATTCTGCAGTCGGCGGAGTGCAGAAAATCTGTCCGCTAAAGCCTTGTTTTACTAACCTGGGTACCAATCCTGTATGGTCTATATGTGCATGAGATAAAATAAGGTAATTGATAGAGCTGGCATCAAATCCGAAATCCCTGTTATAATTATCATTATTGCCTTTTCCCTGAAACATACCGCAATCGAGCAATACCTTTTTGCCGTTATCCAAAGTAACCAGGTGTTTGCTGCCTGTAACAGTTTGTGCGCCTCCGTAAAATGTAAGTGTGAACATTTGATTATGAAGTTTATGTTTAAATCACCTGAGTTCTGCAGCTTTAAAATCCAATAATAGTTGCTGCTGAAAAGCGTTTTTTATTTGATTGTAGTTAAGCGCATCAACCCATACTTCAACTATAACTATAAAGCCATCCGGTTCTATGGAAGAAACTCCTATGTTGATAGAAGGATCTTTTAACAGATTTTCAGTTTTATCAACTGTCAGTTTAATGACTTCTTGAATTTTCAAAAGATCTGAAGTAAAAGGAAACTTGACCTGAATATCTAACCTTCTTTTGCCTTGCCGGCTTAGATTAATAATAAGTTCATTCGATAATTTACCATTCGGGATTATGACAGTTTTATTGTCGAATGTGGTAAGTATGGTGTAAAATATTTGAATTGATGATACAATTCCATCCTGGCCCTGAGCGAGAATGTTATCCCCAACTTTAAAAGGCCTGAGTAACAGAATAAGAACCCCACAAGCGAAATTTTGCAATGTGCCGGAAAGAGCCAAGCCGGCAGCTACACCAAACGAAGCGATGATAGCTGCAAAAATGGTCATCTGTATTCCCATCACTTGCATAACTGCCACAATCAGTAATACCTGTAGTGATGTAGCGATAAGGCTTAAAAGAAATGGAGCTAAGGATGCGTTTACATTTTGCCTGATAAAAAAGTTGCCCAGCCAATTTTTAATAACTTTTATCAGCCATTGGCCAATTATCAATATTACAATGCCGGTTAATATCTTAGGTCCATGTAAAAGAATCCAATCCAGGGATTTATCATAAAATTTATCAATGTCCATATTTCCAAAAACTAAAAGGTTAATCATTTCAAAAACCTGTGCCAATGATGTCTTTTGCCTGAGAAAGTTTTATTTTTACCATAAATCAAGTATAAAACCAGATTTATGAATTTCGGAAAGGTTGAAAATCCAGGTGAGATAAATTTTATATTACCACCGGATAATCCTGATACCAAGCGGGTTCTGTCCACACAAAAGCAAACTAAAAAGCTGGAGGTCTTTGTTGGTTGTGCCAAATGGAACAAAAAAGATCTTAAAAACTTTTATCCAAAAGGGACTAAAGACGAATTGACATATTATTCAAGTCAGTTTAACAGCATAGAATTGAATGGCACATTTTACAACTCTCCAACTAAAGAGCAAGTATTAATCTGGAAGCAAAAATCTGCCGAAGGCTTTAAGTTTTTTCCAAAAATTAATCAATCAGTTAGTCATTATAGAAGGCTTGACCAGGTGAAACCGTTGGTAGAGGACTTTTGCGAAGCGGTTTCTTTGTTTGAAGAAAAACTTGGGATGGTTTTCCTGCAAATGCATGACAAATTTGGTATAAAAAACTATGAAAGAGTGGAGAAGTTCGTTAAGGAATTTCCCTCACATATTCCTCTGGCTCTTGAGGTTAGAAATGCAGACTGGTTCAAAGAAAAAACAGATGCCGATCGGTATTTCTATCTTTTAGAGGAAAATAATATAACAAACATCATTGTAGATACTGCCGGAAGAAGAGATATGTTGCATATGAGGTTAACAGGCCCCACTGCATTTATTCGTTATGTTGGTGCAAACCATGAAAGCGATTATCCAAGACTGGATGAGTGGGTTACAAGACTAAAAAAGTGGAAAGAAGAAGGTTTACAGGAACTCTACTTTTTTGTTCACCAAAATGTGGAATTAGAAAGCCCTTTGCTTTCAGCTTATTTTATTGAACAACTTAACAAAGAATTAGGTTTGGATTTGAAAATTCCTGACAAGGCAGTTTAATTTAAGCGTTTCAAAACAGATATGAATTCCCGTTTTGCATTTTATACTATTCCTGCCAATTGGCAACAAACTGATATTATCAAAGAAGTTACATTTAAAGCGACCCTTTCTGGTGGAAGCGGAGGCCAAAATGTAAACAAAGTAAGTTCGAAAATGGAATTGTATTGGTCACCTGGCAACTGCGTTGTTCTTGATCAGGAAAAGAAGGATAAAATACTACTCAAATTAGCCCCAAAGTTAAGCGGAACTGGCGAAATCAGGCTTGTATGTGATGAAGAACGGAGTCAACTTCAGAACAAAGAAAAACTCATAACCAAATTCTACAGACTCCTTGCTTCTTGCTTCGAAGAACAAAAAGCCAGACGTGCTTCAAAACCCACCAAATCGTCTGTTGCAAACAGACTTGAAGGAAAGAAATTTAAAAAGGAGATAAAAAAAGGCAGGGGTAAAATTGATTTTTAATTACCCTATTATTTATTTAGAAAATACGGTCAAACGAAACAATTTTATTTGCTACATTGTTATTTGTAAACTACATGATTAGTAAATGTAGTCTAACAGCTATAAAAAAAATGATACAGGACAGCAAAATTACGTTGCTTCCATTTTTCAAGGAAGATTACATTATTATTGAATACGATTCGGTAAATAACTGGATATCGGTAGACTGGAAAGGTTACCAAACCGAAATTTCTGTTAAAACCGGCGCAAATAAAATTCTGGAAGCCTTGATCCAATATAAATGTCAAAAGGTTTTAAACGACAATACAAATGTTGTTGGAATTTGGTCGCCAGCAGCAAAATGGGGAGGAACTGTTTGGGTTCCACAAATGATTAATGCTGGTTGTAAATATTTTGCCTGGATTTATTCCCCTTCTGCCTTAAGCCAGTTTTCAACTAAAGAAACTTTGAAAAATGCACCGACAAACGATGCTTTTAAAACTTTTTTCAATATTAATGAGGCTAAGCAATGGCTTCAATCCGTTTAATCGCTTTATTTAAAATATGAAATCAAAATTACTTCTCATACTTCTTTCGGGTTTATTGTGGTGCGCATGCAAAAAAACACCTCCACCTTATGTTGATGATCCCAATTACCGAAACAGATATAGCCCTTATGTCAATAATTATCCGGATACAAACCGGTTTAATTTGCCTTATACAGAGCCATTTGTAAACGGTTATACTGTATTTTACTATGCAAATTCCAATCAGATTATCAGTGAAGGGAACTATGAAAATGGAAGGCCTTCCGGATATTGGAAAATTTATTACCCAGATGGCAGAATGATGCGTGAAGGAAATTACAGTAATGGCCAATTGTCCGGTTACTGGAAATTTTATTATAATAACGGGAATATGATGGAAGAAGGAAACTATCAAAACAATATTCAGTCAGGAACCTGGAAATATTATTATAATAATGGCAAACTTTCTTCTGAGGGAAATTACAACAATGGAAACAAGGAGGGGGAATGGAAATTCTATGATGATTCAGGAAAGTTTGTAAATTCAACAGTTTATTAAAGAATAATTAGAATTCTGATTTACCAGGGCAAATAGATTAATTCATCTCCAACAGCTATATCATCTTTATCTGACGGGTGCAAAGCAATTCCCGTTGATCCTATAGTTGAGGTGACATCGCCTGAACCATTAAATTGAAGAATCTCTAGTTGATCGCTTTTTAGTCTAACTGGAAAATACTCATCTAACTGAACTTTCTTTTTTCTATTTTGTAAAACGGGAAATGAAATGGTAGGTAAGTTTTCTAAGCCAAAGGATTTTCTGAGATAAGGTTCTATAAATAGTTTAAAACAAACCTGGCAGGAGAGAGGGTTGCCTGGTAAACCGAAAAATACCCCACCATTTTGATTTTTTCCAAACCAAAGTGGTTTTCCCGGCTTGAGTTTTATTTTATGGAAAACTTTTTCTACACCTATTGATAATAAAGTTGAGGGTACATAATCGGCTACTCCCATTGAAACTCCACCTGACAACACAACAATATCATAATTGTAAACTTCAGTCAAAACTTTTTTTAAGGCTTCAGGATTGTCAGATACTATTTCTCTTCTGGTTAACTGAATGCCATTTGATTGAAAAAATGCTTGCAATGCATAGGCATTTGAATCCCGAATTTGAAACGGAGACACATCTTCGCCAACTGGCACAAGTTCGTCGCCGGTAGAAAGTATGGCTACTTTTGGTAAAGCTTTAACTTTTACAAATTTTCTCCCTAAAACCGCCAAAGTTCCTATTTCAGTTGGACCTATTTTTGTTCCTTTTTTTAAAATTACATCGTCTTTTTTGCAGTCTTCACCTTCTCTGGCAATGTTTAGCCAAGACCTTGGTTGGCTGCTAAATTTTACTTGATTGTCTTTTTCAATAGAATGTTCTATCTGTATAATACAATCCAAACCGATCGGTGTGGCGGATCCAGTCATGATTTTAAGGCACTCTCCAGAGTTGATTTCTTTGTCAAACTGGTA
>JACMRH010000498.1 GCA_014376535.1 Cytophagales bacterium
GTTTAAGTAATCGGGATAAATGAATTAAAAGCAACCAGTTCCCGATACTAAGCAGATTTTGAACGAATAAAACAAAATAATCATTGTCCCAGAGCAATTTTAAAAGGAAAATAAATACTCCGTACAATGGAGGTCTCAACGTGTAGAAAAAGGGATCAAGTTTGCTCTTCCAGACCCAATTATAAACTTCCCCATGATATTTGAGGTTTTCTGCAGTAAGCAGGTATTCATCCGAATCTCCATTGCAAATGCCTTCGAAATGCAATGCACAGAAGAAATAAATAGCATGGATTGTAATCAGAGCAAACAAAAACATTTTGTTTGCCTTACAGAATTCCCAGGCTGATTTAAAAGCGGTCATACTGTAAACTAAAACAATAGTTTTCTATTGAAAAAGCTTAAAGCTTTAAACTTTAAATTAAACTTAAAGCTGGATTCTTCCTCGGAAATAGGATGATTATAAATCCTTTAAGGTAGTACCAGCTGCTAAAATCAGAAAACCAACAAGTAGTAATTCATAATTATGTTCTGATAATACCTCAACCTTGGTATAATGGCCAAGTATGCCTAAAATTCCTAATACAATTCCAATGATCCAGGTTATTTGTTTTGGTGCTGAAGGTGCCATTTTGTTTGTGTAAAAAATTGCCTGGTTGCCAGGATATTGAAAGGTAGTCTATTATTGACATTTTCCACCTATAACTATTCATAGCTTATTTAATGCCTCTAGATTAGAGTTGGAAATATAGTTACTATTCTATTTTAGAACGTAAACCCAAAATCCACTCCCAGATGCACAGTTGGTATTTCTATTTCAGTCCTTTTAAAAGGTTTGCTATCATCGCTGACCTGATAAAGATATTCCTCACCACATTTATAGCATTGAGATTTATACTGGGTATACATAATCTTATTTCGGTAACCGATACCAGTGTAAAAATCAATAAATCCTCTTTTAGAAGGAAAAAGATAAGTTCGAAAGCCAAATAAGGCCATAGCTCCAAAAATCTCATTATGTCCTGTAGTTAAGCTGGAAGCATATCCTGATTTTCCGTAATTGTCCTCTTCTATTTTATTTTCATACTGAGTGTACCTCTCCATAAATTTTAACTCTAAAAATGTCACAACTCTTGCCCTATGCTGGCCTAAGAAATATTTGTAATTGACCAGAAGTGTATAAGAATTAGCTCCCAAATATGGGCTCCTGTTTGATCCCAGGAAATTAAAAGAAATATGCTGGTCTGAAAATGCTGGTTTCCAGGCCAATCCTATCCCAATTGAATGTTTTCTTGAAAAAGCCCTTTCATAACCTACCCGCAACTCTCTCATTGCAAGTTGAGTAATGTTTAATTTGACATAGTTCCTAAAAATCGGAACAGATGCATAAGGATCATCTTGACCATAGACAGAAAGATTAAGTGTGATAAGGCTCAGGATTAAGGAAACTTTAAAAATTTTCATTTTAAGGATTATTTGGTTTGAATTGTGTTCTCAATTTTTTATAAAATTAAACCACGGGAAAAGGATTTCTTTTGACTTTTATCAAATTCGAATGCGTAGACCTGATTAGGCTGAAGGATGGTCTGGTGAGGAAAGGTGCCAAGGCGAAAGATGATGGTCACATGAATACGTGCCAAGGCAAGAGAGTTTATAAGACAGAATTATCCGCTTATTTGCGCAAAAAATACATAATCAAACTTATAAATAAGCTCAGCAATAAAGAGGTGGCCAATGGGAAATAAAAAGTAAAATTTTCCCTTTTTACCAGAAAGTCGCCGGGAAGTTTCCCCAGAAATGGAATTTTAGAACCGTAAGAAATCAATAACCCTACTAAAACCAGCACTAATCCGATAATAATAATCATTTTACCCTGGCCCTGCATTACCTGGAATTTTTAGAAATAGAAGCCATTCCCAGAAAAGTCAAAGCACCATTTAGCAATAAGATCTCAAAACCAAACTTATATCCGTTCAGTAATTCAACTGAATAAGAACTTATGAGATAGCATACAAAAGGAGACGCAATGCAAATCCATGGAACAAACTTGTCTTTAACCTGTCGTTTTGTAAATAAACCGAAAAAGAAAAGGCCCAGCAGTGGCCCGTAAGTATATCCCGCCACTTTAAAAACAGTGTTGACCACGGCATCGTCATTTATCAGTTTAAAAATAATAATCACCAGCAGTAGCAAAGCAGAGAACCCCACATGTACAATGTTTTTAAGTCTGGTTTTCTTTTCTTCAGAGTCAATAGACTTAAAATTCAGAAAGTCTATGCAGAAAGAAGTTGTAAGGGATGCCAAGGCCGAATCAGCACTGGCATATGAAGAAGCAGTTATTCCAAGTAAAAACACTATCCCGGTAAAAGTTCCGAAATGATTTAGTGCAAGAAACGGATACAGTTCATCAGATTTTTTTGGGATTGCAATTCCCTTCGCATTAGCATACATGTAAAGCAATGCGCCTAAAGCCAGGAAAAGGAGATTTACAAAAATCAAAATGGTTAAGAACGAAAACATATTCTTTTGCGCTTCCCTGATGTTCTTACAGGAAAGGTTTTTCTGCATCAGATCCTGATCAAGTCCTGTCATCACAATCGCAATAAATGTTCCGGATAAAAACGTTTTCACAAAGAAATTATCAGCCTTAGGATCCCAGAAAAAGATTTGTGAGAAAGGACTTTTAGCCACAGCTCCTGGCATTTCAAATAAAGACAAATGCAGTTCTTTCGAAATTAGTACCACACTGATAATCAATGCACTGATAAGAAAAATAGTCTGAAAACTATCCGTCCAGATAATGGTTTTGATACCGCCTTTATAAGTATAGATCCAGATAAGAAGGATGGTGATGAATACGGTTACATAAAATGGAACTCCCCAGGCATTAAAAATACCGATCTGCAATACCTCTGCAGCCAGGTAAAGCCTAAATGAAGCCCCAATTGTTCGGGATAGGATAAAAAATGCAGCTCCGGTTTTGTAGGACCATTTTCCCAACCTTTCTTCCAGATAAGTATAAATGGAAACCAGGTTCATTTTATAATAAATAGGCAAAAGCACGAGAGCGATAAAACTGTAGCCCACGATATAACCCAATACAAGTTGAAAATACGCAAACTGGTTTAACTGTCCTGTTGCCTTATTAATTGCTCCCACTGCGCCGGGAACTGAAATAAAGGTGACACCCGAAAGCGAAGTTCCTATCATACCAAAAGCTACCAGATACCAGGGGGCATTTTTATTGGCAGTAAAAAAGGTATCAGTATCTGAGTTACGGCTTGTGTAATAGGCAATTATAAGAAGTGCCGAAAAATATATGACCAGTATAGAAACAATCAGAGTTGGCGACATGGAATAATATTTTATGTAAATAAAGGAGATAATGAATTCTGTTCAAACCATTTCTGTTAAAAGCATAGTTTGCTATCTTTGTATACGAAAAATAATATTACGCTATGGGAACCCTGATTGAAGAAGACGTACTGGTCGAAAAACAGGTTACAGCAGCTGACCTATATGATCTTGTAGTCTTCAATGACGACTTTAATACCTTTGAACACGTTACCAAAACATTAGTTGAGGTATGCGGTCACGAACCACTACAAGCAGAGCAATGCACCTGGCTGATACATCACAAAGGCAAATGCACTGTAAAACATGGTGACTTCGACCAACTTGCTGACATGCGGAACACCATTTGCGGTAGGGGCATCTCTGCTGAAGTCCTTTAATCAGTTGTGAGTTTCGAGTTGCGGGTTGTGAGTAATGCAAACCAATTTGCGACTAATAAGTATAGTTCAAAATCTTTGGGTTTTGAACTATAAATACTCCACGCGCAACTCAAAACCCACAACTCTCAACTGAAAATGAACTTCCCTTCCAAATTAGTCGAAAATGCGGTTAATGAAATTGCCAAGCTCCCTTCTATTGGCAAGAAAACTGCATTAAGATTGGTTTTGCATCTTTTGAAGGAAAATGAGTTAAACACGGAATTGCTTGCTGACGCATTAGTCAATCTTCGCAGAAATATCCGGTATTGCAAAGAATGCCATTCAATCTCAGATCAGGAAGTTTGCTCTGTTTGCAAAAGCCATCATCGGGAGAGGGAACTGATTTGTGTGGTAGAAGACACCAAGGATGTTCTCGCTATTGAAAACACAAATCATTACAGGGGTTTATACCACGTTTTAGGAGGAATTTTATCTCCAATCCACGGAATTGGGCCGGACCAGTTAAATATTGAAAGTTTATTGAGCAGGCTTTCTTTAGGTGAAGTAAAAGAAATAATACTTGCATTACCTTCCACCATGGACGGTGAAACTACCTCTTTTTACCTGGCCAAAAAGATCAAAGAAAGCGGCGTAAAGATCAGTAGCATAGCAAGAGGAATACCGCTTGGCAGCGATCTTGAATACATGGATGAAATGACGATTGGGAGAAGCATTGTAAGGCGGATAGCTTATGAATAATTAGGAATGATGAATTATGAGTGATGAATGTTACCATACCCAATCGTAAATCAAAAACCGTAATTTCATACTTAAAAATGGTTGCAGTAATTCAGCGCGTTCGTAAAGCTTCTGTTACCATTGATAATGAGCAGTTTTCTTCCATTGCGAATGGATTGCTGGTTCTTTTAGGAGTTTGCGTTTCAGATTCGGAAGAGGATGTGAAGTGGATGGTTCAGAAAATTGCGAATCTTCGGATTTTTTCAGATTCTGAAATGAAAATGAACCTGTCAGTAAAGGACATAAATGGTGAAATATTGGTTGTGAGCCAGTTTACCCTTTTAGCCAACACCAAAAAGGGCAATCGCCCTTCATTTACAGAAGCCGCTAAGCCAAATTTGGCTATCCCACTTTACGAATTGTTTATCAGCAGGATGCAAACGCATTTAAACAATGAAATCAAAACAGGAAAGTTTGGTGCAGACATGAAAGTTGATTTGCAGAACGACGGGCCCGTCACCATTATTCTCGATAGCAAACAAAACTCTGATGAAGGAAGCTAATTTCGGTCCAGATCCAACTGTACTTCTGGACGTGGTAAGAATGCAAATGCCTTATGGAAAATACAAAGGTGTTTTGCTGTGCAACCTGCCAGATTTTTATTTAGAATGGTATTTTAGAAAGGGATTTCCACCAGGAAAGTTGGGTATGTTATTGCATACCATATATGAAATAAAGATGAATGGTTTGATGCATCTTTTAGAGCCAATAAAAAAAATGAAATAGTTATGAGAACGTTTCCCGGCACTTTCAATCACATTTCACTCCATGTTTCGGACCTGGTTAAAAGCCTGCATTTTTATACCCAACTATTAGGAATGGAAGAAGTTCAACGCCCTGCATTTTCTTTCAAAGGGGCGTGGTTAAGTATGGGAAACGCTCATTTGTTGCACCTGATAGAAGGAAAAGATTACGAAACCAAGTCCAGTAATCGTGGTAATCATTTTGCTTTTTCTAATTCAGATGTAAATGGGTTGGAAGCGGACTTTGTTACCAAAGGAATTGAGGTCGTCAGCAACAAAATAAGGGTAGACGGTGTTCGGCAATTGTTTGTAAAGGACCCTGATGGATATTATATTGAGTTTAGTGAAGAAGTTTTTATAGTTTAAAACACTTTTCTGTTTGCCATATTATTTTACCAGGTATTATTTAACTCTTTTTATTGTAGTTAACATTTGAAGTTAACTATCTCTTCTAGAGTGCTTTTAACTGTTTCTTACAGATTAACACTCTTATTTTTAAATTATTTCCCGAAGTTCAAATTTTTATTAAAACAACTAAAGGTTTACTTTCGACAATTAGATCATTTTGATATCTCATTAAAATCACCAAATGAACAAAAAAGTACTGCTCTTACTCTTTTTATTACCTGTAATTCTTTATGCCCAGGAAACAAAACATTCAAAAGGAATGAAAGAAATTCAATTTGGAGGTGGGAAAACAGACCTGGGATATTACGGCGAAGCAGGATTTCATAATGTTCTTTCAACCCGTTTTAAATTAGGTGGGGTTATTCTTTACGAAGCTGCAAAATATAAAACTATCATTTTTAAATCAGTTTATTTTCTACCAGAGCTTAGGTATAAACCAATTGATCTAGGAAATTACCTTTTTATAAACCTAGGAATAGGGGGAGTTTTAAACTATAGTATTATAGATTTAAGTGCCACTGTTGAAAATGGAAAAAGTGTAACAGGAATGAATTATGGTGCTGAACTATTCATCGAGCCAGAATTCTATGTTTCTGACAACATCATGCTTTATGGTGTTATAAAAAGAATGTGGGTGACCGATAGATTTTTAGGTACAACCATCCTGCTAGGCGGTGTTGGTGTTAAATACAGTTTCTAATTAAATAAACCATGACAAATAAATACCTAAAAATCTATCTTTTGCTAGGTAGTTTTCTTATTGCTCAGTCTTTATATTCTCAGACTATTTACAATATTGTGGTCGGATCAGCAAACCTGGTGATTACATCAACCAATGGATATGATAACATACTTTGTGGTGCAGATCCGGAATCCTTTAGTCCGGGTTGTGGTGATAAACATCATGTCTGGCAGGCCTACCGTAACAAAGCGTATTTAACAACCACTCTTCCTGGAAGTTTCTATAGTTTTAACAATTTTCCTAATGGAAAGCCATCTAACTTAACAATCTTGGCTGCGAGCGTTACACCCGGTCAATATTTTGTTGAAGATCATTCTTATGTAGACGTATTTGAAGGAACGAGAGATAGAAATTGTAAATTCCCTTGTAGTTGTACTGAAGGTTCAAATTGCGTTTTCCTCAGAAGTGAATCTGATGTGATAACAACTAAATATGTTATTAATATTGAATCAGCGCCTGTTTTTAATAATTTACACAACTTTAATGGGGCAATAAATCAATTTACAGTGTGTTCCGGCGATCCCGCATTTTTCCTTTCAAATCTAGTCGACAAAACAGGTGTTAATTTTTTGGATCAAAACGGGACAACAAGTGTTCCTGGATTATTTGACCCAAAATTGTCGTCTCCAAAAAAACAAGCTGATACTGTGCTTAATTTCACTATGTCTAAAAGCTATTATAATGGTGCTGTAAGTAAGAAGTTCTCTATAAAAATTATTAAAAGTTCTGAAATAACTACTGCCGGAAATGCATCGGAGTTTAACATCTGCAAGAATGTATCTTCTTTTAATGTTGCAGATGTTATAAAAGCAACTCCAATTGGAGGCACATATTTCTATAATGGATTAGCAGTAACTTCCTTAAATCCTAAAGATATTTCATCGACAAAAATTAACATAACTTATATAGTGACAATAGGATTATGCAAATCTCAGAGAATTGTAAGTGTTAATATTAAAGAAGCCCCAAAAACAGATAACATCACATCTATTGGCACTTTTTGCAATAACCTTACGGATTTACCTTTGAAATTTTCATCTTCATTTCCTTATTTTTCAGACAGTTATGATCCGATAACTGGTATGAAGCAAGGTATTATAAAAGGTAAGGGAGTAAAATCTGCACCTATTGGGACACCTTCTTCTGGAGTTAATCCAACCTTTGTTCCAAGTGTCTATGATACCCTGCAATTATCAAAGCTCCCTGAAGCTGTGCATACTCTATACTATGAACTCACTAATTCATCAACAGGCTGCGTTGCCATAGACACTTTCAATGTCACTATAAAAGCTCCTGTTATTATCACCGGGAATAAGAATATAGAGATTTGTAATGAAACATTGTTATATAATATATCAAAAGATGTATTTCCAAAGGGTGGTGTTTTCATGCCCGCTTCGACTACATACTTAGCCAATGATACAACCCTGAACATAGGCAAAATGCCATTAGGAAAGCAAACAATAAATTATACTTACAAATCAACATTCGGTTGCATTTCATCAGCTGATTTTAATATAAATATTCAAAATAAACCAAGCATTTTGATGCCCAATGACACAACTATCTGCGAAAAAACCTCTCCATTTAAATTTATTGCTTTCCCTGCTGGAGGTACTTGGACAGGTTCGGCCATAACAGCGAATGGCGTATTTACGCCTTCAAATTCGTTGGCAGATACTACATATAAATTAACCTATTCGCTGGCTGTTGCAACTTGTTCTGATTCAAAAAACATGTTTGTAAAAGTTGTAAAAAGTCCGTTGTCTCCTGAAATTTTTAATGCTAAGAATGAATATTGTACAGAAGATTCTGTTGTGTTAAATGCAGCAGTCGCAAACTCATCAGGGTTGAAATATAATTGGTATCAAAATGATGAAACGGCACCTTTCGTTGTAAACAATTCCCAATTAAAAATAATTGCCGATAAAAATTTAAAACGAATTCTGGTTGAAGCAATAAATTCCGGAGGCTGTGCTTCGAAAATCAAAACTGAAAAACAGTTTACGATAAATGATGTTCATCTAAGCCTTGTTGTAGAAAAAGATACAATCAAAAAAGGAGAATTGGCTTCGTTAAAAGCAAGTGTGATAGGTGATGTGATCAAAGATGTATTTTGGAACTTTGGTGATAGCTCAACAGGAAGTGGTCCCGAACTTGTACATTATTATTATGATACAGGAAATGCGATAGTAACTGTTAAGGTTATGACTTTAAGTGGATGTGTAATAACCAAATTTGCCGATACAATATTTGTTATGGGTAAGGCTCACCAAATTAATACTGCTGCTACTTATCACATCGGAAGTATGACTGATGATTCAGAAAATTATTTGGAAATATATCCAAATCCTTCCGAGGATGGGAAATTCAATTTATACATCTTTTTAACTGAAGGCAGGGGTCAAATTATAGTTCAAGATCTTCTTGGGGAGAATGTTATCTCTAAAAACATAAATCAAATTCATGATATGGAAATAGACCTTAGTTCAAAGGAGATTAAATCTGGGATGTATATTTTAAGGTTGATTGGAGCAAAAGGGAAAAACAGATTATATAAGATTGTTAAAAAATAAGACTTACTAAACTATACAAAACATGGAACTTAATAAAATAATACTTTGGGCTATCTTCCCGGTATTAGTATCCTGCGGTAACAGGAAAATAGGACTTGCTGAAATGAGTCCGAACCCATTTATGGAAATAACGGATAAGAACGGAAATATAATACTTAAGGACTCTCTAAAATTAACCTTAAAAGGTTCAAATAAAAAAAGCAGTTCCTATGTAATGAAACTCCAGGGATGTGCCGGAAAAACCAATTTGACAATAACTACTATCAATACAAGTGGCTCTCTATTGGTTGATGGTAAATTGGGAGATATAGAAATTAAAAATGGCAATCATACTGTTAACTATACGCCAAGCAACATTACTGGAAATTCGCTTATTGTATTTCAAGTAAAAGATGAATTTGATAAAATGACAAGCAAGAAAATTGAAATTGTTACTTTTGAAAATCTTGCACCTGAAGCATATATGAAAGTTGTGCCTTCAGGTATGTTTTCGGATAAAGAATACAAACTTGACGCTACCGGATCCTTTGATCGAGATGCAAAATTTGGTGGTACAATTACTAGTTATACATTCACAATCAACGGAAAATCTTTTGAAACCGTAGATGGTTCCCCAATAGCCTCATGGATTTTTGGTGATAAAGGAAAATACAATATAAGTGTAACCGTTAAGGATTCTGACGGCGGCATAGGAACTTATGCATTACCTGAACCATTCTTGGTCAATTAGATTTTAAAGATTTTATTAGACTAAAACCCTTTCCGAATCCCGGCACTAATTCCAAAACCACCTTTGGAATTTTTAGGAGCAATGGCTATGCCCAAGAAATAAGATTCCATTTGAAAGGACCAATTTCTTCTAAAATCTTTCTTCACACCTAACAGCAGGTTTTGATTTCCGAATCCTCCATATGAAAGTCCTGCACTTACATTCCAATTGCTATTCAGGTTCCTGAAGATCCTTCCCGAAACTTTGGGAATATAGGCAGGGATATATGTATAATATACTTCCACAGACGCCTTCCATTTTTCATTTAGTTTTCTGGCAAAATGACCTGAAAGTATAAATGGAGTAAGAACAGTTTTACTTTTTTTAGTTTCTGTAACATTAAACTTTTTAGCAAAACCAGCGGCTGTATAATCTGAAAAGAGACTATCACCCGTAAAATTGGTCAGATTGTTTACATATGCCCCTTTGTATTGGTAATCAGAGTGTCCTTCATAAGTGGTGAAATTCTGAAACTGCATAAACCCAAAGTCCTGCAATTCTAATGCAAATGTGTTTTTACCTTTTTGAAACTGGTAGGTAGAATTTAGGCCCAAGCCTATCCCATAACCTGGTTCTTTATATCCAACTTTAATATCTCCTTTGGTGTCAATATATTCTCCTTCTGACGCAGTATAAATATGGGCGTCTTTTGTGGTAAGCGATTGATGATTAAGTCCATATAAAAAGGAAACCCCAAGATACAAACTTGATTTTGTGTTAATTGGTTTTATCACTCCTGCTAAAATTCCAGTATAATTCCAGTAGCTCAATCTGGTATTGGAAATATCTGCATTCTTGCCTTCATATGGTCCATTGCCAAGAAAGGCGAGGCCAAAGAGGTCCTTTGAAAATTTCAGACCAAACAATTCCCGGTATTTTATTCCCACAACCCATTCATGTTTTGTGCTTCTCCATTGATAA
>JACMRH010000499.1 GCA_014376535.1 Cytophagales bacterium
AGGTCCTGGCCTTCCATCCCACTGTACTTCTTGTTCCAGTTGTAGAAGGTAGCTTTGTTGATTTCAAGGGAACGGCAGATGTCGGTAACACTTTTACCTACCTCATACTCTTTGAGAGCCGACACAATTTGTGTCTCTGTGGACTTTGTCTTTTTCATAGCAACAGTTTAAAGTTAAATATTTCTACTTTTAAACTGTCCTAATTTTAGGGGAGGTTACACTTTCAGAATAGATTTAGATGAATAAGAATCCTTTTCGTTCTAGTACCTGAATCTCTATTTTCAATTTTGCCTCCATTCTGAAATATTGCGAATGCAATTGTAACCAGGAGCATTTTACTTATTACCTATAACATTCATTACATATTTATTTAAAGCAAACCGCAACTAAAAATAAATTGCTATTTATTTTTAGTTTTCTGCTTCATCAGTTTTTGCAAAGGCACGAAATTGTGAATTCCAGATGCTGATTTTAAAAATTGACCTATACTTTAAATTATAGATAAAAATTCTATAGCAAATCCAGTAGCCCCTCCAACCACTTCGATGATAATAAATGAAACGGATTTAGTGTTATTTAATATAATGAGTATTCTTTGAAAACACTTCATTTATATTAATATCAAAATAGAGAGTTAATTTTTCTTTTTGGATCTATTTTTCTTTTCTTTTAGACCAGTTGAACTATTTTTATTGTAATCCTTATTTAACGAAGGAGCCTCACTCTCTTCTTCTGTTTCTATAATGCCCACAATAACTTTATCGGTAAAGATTTCTTTTTTATTCTTAACAACTTTCAACAAATACACACCTTTCTCATTTTGCTTTAATTCTACATGTTGAATTTGATGTTCGTGTGAAAACTCTTTAGTATAGATGATCATTCCATTCATGTCATAAATATACATAGTGGCGATGTCACCTGTCTTCATTTTAAAGGTCACATTAAACTCACCATCATTAGGGTTAGGAAATATTTGCAATGGGCTTCCTACAAGTGGTTCAGTTGGTAAAAGCTTAGGATCTTCTTCATAAATTGGTGAGCCGTTGTTTACCCTGTAAGAGGAAGTGCTATTACCTGTACAAGGTGCAAGGTAAGCATCCAGCTCTTTATTTGCTGACGGAGTAAAGGAGGATCCTGCCTGGAAAAGGATAGATGTTGTTGCCTTTAATGTCACCGCATTTACACTAAGGTTGGCTTGATACGATATAGTTCCATTGGCTTGGTGAGAAGATGTTCCAAAACCAGATGGGTATAAGTTGGTATTGTTTAACGTAATGTTTCCTGCAACTGGACAATATGTATTGGCTTGCCAAATACCTCTTCCAAAAGTTGCGGCTGTGATGTTATTTCTGGCAATGTTAAATTCCATTTCCGTAACAGGAATTGCCGGTAGGCCGTTATTGTATTCAATCCAACTTGTCATGCCTCTATTTGTGTAATACACCCCATTGTCTGTGCCCACATACACACCATCGTTACTACCCTTTTCATATACAATTGAATGTATTTGGCAGCGTGAAGGAATTGAATTTTGAGAGTTGTTGTAATCTGACCAAGTAGTTCCTCCATCCGAAGTTTTGTATACCCTCGGTCTTCCAGTTGCTGCATTGCCATAGCCGATAAATAGAGTATTAGTACTAGTGTGGCTTACTGCTATGCAACGAAGAAGGTCATGTGTATTTGCTGATGGTAACGAAATAGATTGCCAATCATAATAAAGCGGAAGTCCTCCCGATTTTGTTACGTACAAGAAATTGGCAGGAGCAGGATTTTCATTGTAAGCAGTGCTAAATGCAAGGTATATAACTAACGGATTAGAAGGAGATATAGCAAAAGCCGAAGCATCTCTCCAAAACCAAAAATGCTGTGCATCATCAAATTTTGCAATAGTATCATGTCGGGTAATTACCCCATTTTCAATTTTGTATTTCAATATCCTAGAACCACGTACATTATAAAACACAGTTGTGTCTTTTGGGTCTTTATACAAACTTTTATAATACCATGTACCAGGCCCAGCACCATTGATAACTCCAGCAAATGTAGGATTTTGAGGGGTAGTATATAGATAAGTTGGATAGTTTTGGTCATTATTCATAGATACAACAAAACCCCCTTGCGCCAATTGGTCCAGCCCATCTCCACCTACGATAGATTGCCACCCTTTGGAGGGAGTATAAAAATCAACACCATCGTCCATTAGTCCTGTATAAATGGTTTGGTTGTCTTTGGCTACGCTCAAATGCAGAAGACGAGACACAGCCAATCCATTATTGTCTATTTTCTCCCACGGTGTAGGAGAACAACCAGTAGTAAGCAATGAGTAAGGCGCAAAAATATTAAACCTACTGAGGAATCCGTCATTCGCACAATAGATAAACCGGTTGTTGGAGCTCACTTTCAGATCACGTATATCTGCATGACAATCCTTGCAATTTTCAGTTGAATAGCCTCTACTATTTGCAAAGTAGGTATATCCAGAACCATTCTCATAAATTCCCTCTATGTTCTGGAATCCAAGTACAATGTATTCGTTAAGAGAGATGGCAGGATTCCAGACAGAGGCTATAACAGGCTCCATAGCCGTATTCCCACCCCCCCAACCACTTGGTGCCTTATCCGAAAGTTGAGTAAGATTTTGTAAACTTGTTCCATCATGACTCAAGATGTATCGTTGTGTTCTAGCAGAACTACTTGTCAGTAAGGAGATATAGACTTTATTTGGGTTTTTCTGGGAAGATGACAAATAAAATGTAAAATAGTTAACAGCCGCATTTCCTACATTGTTAAGGTAATAGCTACTTGTCACATCTACACAGTTACTACAAGAGCCTACTAATGAGGTCCAATTGACAAAATCATTGGTTTTTAATAATACCCCATCCCCGGATATGTAATATGAACATGTTCTGTTTTGCTTGTTCACATTGGTAAAGGCCATAGACTTAATTGGTACACTAGGGACTGATGTTACTTTCACCCATGTCGGACTAGCAGCTTTGGCATTCGTGGTCCTATATAATCCATAGGTTGTACCTGCATAAAGGATATTGCTGTCCAGAGGATCTTGTTTCAGCATTGGAATAACATAACCTTTAAAATAACCATTTACATCGAACGCTTTGAGACTTGGCAAACCATTGCTAATGTTAGTCCAAGTCCCTCCAGTAATTGCAGTTGAGGTGTTATAACGGTAAATGCCTGTAGTATACTGGGAAGGCATATAGAACCAGGTCAATCTGGAAAATTCCTTTACACCAGTAGAAACGTAAATAGTATTGGGATCCGTTTTGTCCACTAGCACATTCCCTATACAAATTGTTTTAGATCCAGGCAATTCATTTGTAGTTGCTAAAGGAACCCAGGTATTTCCTCTTCCATTTAGTGGATTACCAAAAGAGGACGAAACCCATAAGCCTCCTTCGGTACCAATAAAAACTGTATTAGTGTCTGTTGGGTGAACTTCTACACAATTGACTAAACCATTGCCTCTGAATGAACTGGGATTACCCTTAATGGGAACTTTCCCAAATGGTCCTATTGAATTCCAAGGATTGAGAGTTTGTGAAATAGCCGTTGAAAACGATACCGAAAATATCAGTAACGAAAAGTTGATACGTGCGAATTTCATGAATCTATTTATTTTTTTGGTTATTTATAAAAGCATTAACCTGTTTGGTAAGGTTGTCCATTTTGCCATCCGTAGCTATAAAATTTCTTTCCAATTCTTTGTTTTGAAGTTTTAATTCAGTATTTTCTTTTTTTAACTCAATCAAATACAAAGTCAGTTCCTCGATTTTTTCAAGCATTTTAGCTGACAGTTCTGCTACATTTATTCCATTTGTTTCCACTTCTTTTGCAGTAGGGATACCTTCAAGATGTTTGTTTTTTTGAACGTATTTTTCTACTTCACTTAATGGACTAAGTTTGTAATCAGATGCAAAAACATAGTCAGGAAAAAAACAACCTCCTCCATCTGTTAATTTTAATTGTAGGGCTGTAGCGTAAATTTTTCCGTTAACACCAAGCTTCCCATCGGAAGGAATACAAGTTGTACCAATTCCTAATTGACCTGTTGCACCTAACAGGGTCATATAAACTATCGGATTTCCAAAACCCGCTTGAAAAACCATATCCCCTCTGGTTGAATTCCATAATCCTCCAGAACTTATATAAAGTTTCTTTGTTCTTAATCCATATATGATGGCATTTCCACTTTCAATACCGTAACAACCATTACAATCTGAAATTGCCATACCCAAGCTTGAACCTGTTGCTGTATTTGAAGAAGAGATCAATGACACAGGACTATTTCCCATTACCTGTAAATTTACCCCAACTGCGTTAGTTCCTGTGCCTATACCGACTCCAGTGGTTGAAGAAGTCCCAATGCCGGCTGTTCCGCTTGGAACATATAAAGTTTGAGCATTGGAATGAACAATTGATAAAAGGAAAATCAGTAAAATTGATAAGTTAAAAGATTTCATGTTTTTTTGTATTTGAATGTTATGGAAAGAAGAATCTCAGAATTGTAAATTATGAAATATTCAGTTTTAAAAGTATGAAAAATTTAAACCTTTAACATTAAAAAATGTACTTATTAATTTTCTTTGTAAAATAGGGGTGGTTTAATTTATGGAGCCCAAAATATACTATCGATATTCTTAAACTAAATATCACTCGAAAGCTTCAATTCTCTTTCTTTTTTTATTTTCACAATTACCAGTCGGAAGTTCAAGTGTCTCTGGATTTGTATGCTCTGAAGGCCAGGTTTAAAACAAACAAGGGGGTGTTATCGGAACCCTGGGTACAGGTAGTTCAGCACAAAATGTACAAGTTCCTTCAAATGTTATTTTTCCAATCGGTACAATACTAATCCAAATGTATATATACGTCAATATAATGGAGTAGCAGGAATGTCAAATTATTCTGGGGCGCTCGATTTGTCGGGGAACAATCCTAGAGTGGATAATATTACAGGTAAGATTATCAAAGTATTTGGAACTGATAATGGGCCGTGTTTGCCTAATACTCCTGGGATATTTGGCTGTTTTTTCAATTGGAAATTTTCTACTTCTCAAAAATATTGTGACAGAAAGCCAGTAGTACTAAAACCCTGCATTGTTGCTGGAAATGAAGAAAATGAAACTATTACAAGTAATTTTAAACTTTACCCCAACCCGAGTAATTCTTTTTTCACGTTGGCCTGTACACAACCTACTCAGATAAGGGTGTTAGATTTCAACGGCAAAGAAATTGAAAACAAAACAATTAACGGAACTGAACAAATAGGTGATAGCTGGCCTTCCGGTATTTATGTTCTACTTGTAAATGCAGGAAATAGCAGCTGTTCTTATAAGTTAAGTAAGATTAGATAAATTTTCCTAAAGTATTTTTGAAAGGGAAGGGATTTATCTCTTCCCTTTTTTATTGCCGATTCAGAAAAACTAATAAATTTGGTAATGAACAACAACGACATACTTCGTAGTCTCCGCTACACTTTTGATATCAGTGACTCAAAAATGATTCAACTTTTTGGCTTAGGAGGCCTGGAGGTTACTAGAACGGAAATAAGCGATTGGCTTAAAGGAGAGGATAATGAGGCTTTCAAACCTATTTATGATAAAGATCTGGCGGTATTTTTAAACGGGCTTATCACAGACAAAAGAGGTAAAAAAGATGGGGAGCCTCTACCTAATGAAAAAAGCCTGAACAACAATATTGTGTTGAGGAAATTGAAAATTGCCTTAAACCTTCAGGATGAGGATGTTGTCGCAATTCTGAAATTGAAGGGATTTGAAGTTAGTAAACATGAAATCAGTGCCTTTTTCAGAAATCCCTCACAGGGAAAATACATGGCTTGCAAAGACCAGTTTTTAAGGAATTTTTTAATGGGTTTGCAGGTGAAGTATAGAATTGTAGCTTAAACCTTTTAACCACAAAGACACAAAGGTTGCACAAAGATCACATCGACAGTCCACAAGATTGTATAAAAACAAAGCGGTCGCCTAATTGATCAGGCGGACGCTTAAATTAATTAATCTAACCCAAACATAAACCCACAACCGAAGTATTGAATATTACTGGACCGTGCTGTTTGATCTTTATATATTGGTGTCAAGCCTTCAGAAAACCTGAAATCTACAAAAAACATGCTTCGTCTGAAATGATAGTTGAATCCTGCACCAATAATGCCTTCAAGAAGGAATGACCTGTATTTATCAATCTCATTTATATTCTTTTGAGTCTTTAAATCATCAGAATTGTAATTCGTATTTGCACTGAAAATCACTGCAGGGTTTAATCCACCATATACTATTGGTTTAAATCTTTTCTTTAAAAAAGAATACCCCACAGTAACCGGAACTTCTAAATGTGCAGTATGCATTCTATAGGATTGCTCAATACTTTTCCCAGTGGCCGATGTAATTGTGCGTGTGTATAATGAACCTCTGTCACCGGAAATATTCAATTCCAGGCTTGAAAGCAAGTGTGGATAGAAATAACGGATATATTTCATACCAAAAGTGGTAAAAGCGAGATCTGATTGAATATAACCTGCCCGCTCGGCTAAAGGCTTACTGGTTGTAGAAGATCCTACTCCTAGTCGGAAACCCAGATAATGGTGTATCTGAGTTTTACCTTTAAGTATTTGGCGTATTTCAGGATCTTTGTCATTGGCTCTCATATATTCGTATTCCATCTTTTGAAGGGATTGACGCACGTAATTACTATAAAACTTAGCCTGAACTTTTTCCTGCTTTTTGAGTGAAGTAAAATAGCCTATTGTATTTGAGAGTGGATAAAACTTTCTGAATCTCACCGGAGCATGAATTATCTGAGGATTATAATTAAGCTGTATTTGAGTGGTATTTTTAGGAAGTAAGACAAGAGCGACTGGTGATATTGCACCCGCTGAAGCTATAACCATTGCCGAGCTAAGACAAAGAAGCACTATCCTTTTAGTATCGGAACTTAAACGAACGTTTTCTATTTTAAAGCTAATATCGGCCAATGAATCTGATGGTACAGGGACCCATTTGATTATTCTTTCCTTTGAATTATACTTCCTCGCTTCTTTGATAAATGAAGAATCGAAATTGCTTTTCAGCGAGGGAGATATTGTCGGGCTATATTCGGTTTTAACCCTAACCTCTCTAATCTCTTTAGAATTATTAAACCTGATTTTGGCTGTGCATCCGCTTAAGAATATAAGCAAAAACAAAAAGGGGTATTTATAGACAAATTTCACAAGTTTGGATTTAATCGGTTTCAAAATAAATACATTATCCTGAATAATTTAAACAACTTATTTTTGAAGGATGAGATATATTGGGAGAACCTAAAATAACTGGCAATGACTTAGAACTTATGACAAGGAGTGCCAAAATTACCAAAGATTCTTTACTTTAAAACAAGCTCTTAATACTCATTTTAAAAAATTGAATCTGGGATCCAATCCCAAAGATATTATGTGAAAATCTAATTGCTTGATTTGTTTAATAGTTAAGAGTCAAGAGTTAATAGTTCTATATCTTCCCTTCTGCCAAGTTTCTCAATCCTTTCCTGATATCTCAACCAAAACATTTAACCTCCTACACGAATACCATTTAATTTATAGTTCCCTTTTTTCGAATTACAGTTTTCCCCTCAATTATCTCTCAAAAATTATTTTTAAAATCCCCTAACCCTGCTGACAAACAGCTGTCATTTCGCCCTCCTACTTTTGATTCATCTTACAAATTCAACTAAATATTTAGACTATGGAACTTACAGAAATTCAAACTGCAACTGTTATTACGCATGCAGAGTTATTGCACCACTGGCTGGGCCACAGGGCATTAACCCGCAGGGTTATTGCAGCCTTTCCTGAAAAAGAACTTTTAGAATTTTCGATCGGAGGCATGCGCACTTTTGCCGGAATGGTGATCGAACTTTTGGCTATCGGGGCGCCAGGACTTAAACAAATGGCTGGTGGTGAAACGGAACCTTTGAATGAAAATGTTTTAGAAGCTAACTCAAAAGCTAATATTCTTCAGCTTTGGGATGAGGCTACAGAATTGATCAAAGTTTACTGGGACCAGATTCCGGAAGATAGGTTTCACGATAAAATACTCGCATTCGGGCAGTACGAAGGGACCATTTGGTTTTCTATCTTCTATTTTATTGACAACGAAATCCATCACCGCGCACAGGGAACTGTTTATTTGCGCTCTATTGGAATTACTCCCCCTTACTTTTACGAAAGATAAAATCATTGTGAAATGAGAACTGTTCTGGTATTCAAAACTTCTGTCACCTTTGAGACAATGCCCCTGGTTAAGCCGGTCTTAGATAAGCTTGAACTGATTGAAAAATGGAACTTCGACCTGGAAGATTGCGACCGCATTCTTCGGGTTGAAACCGTTTGTATTCAGGCAACTGTGATTATGGAAAAGATGAAAAGTTTGGGGCTATTTTGTGAAGAACTGGAAGATTAAGCAACAACAGGCATTAAAATGTTGCTTTTAGTTTTTTCCAATAACTCTAGAACTTTCTCTTTGAAACTTTCCGGTTCCAGGATCTCTGCACAGTCTCCAAACATCATAAACCAACGCGAAAGTCCTTCCTGGCATTCAGAAGTGAGAAAGGTCATTTCAATTTTTTCGCCAACTACCTTTTCAGAAATATAACCATAATACTTGCGTCCGGATTGGGTATACTTCGCCATTTCTTTGTTTACACTGATCACTACTTTTATTGTTCCTTCGGCTCTTTTTTCGCTTTTCATGTCCGGCACATTCAAATGCTCTTTGGTAAAAAGTTGATCTGTCGGTTTTAGGTGCAACATCCGGTCAATTCGAAATTGCCTGTAGTCTTTGCGGGTGTGACAATATGCCAGCACATACCAAAAATTGCTTTCATTGAACAATCCAACCGGTTCAATAATTCGGGTTGTGGATCCTTCAGCATAAGGAGCCAGATATTCGAGTGAAACCTGGGTTTTTCCTGATATGCTTTCCATCAGAATGTTTAAAGCACTCGGTGTATTTTTATTGTAAAGTTCTTCTGAGGAATTTACCCAAATCTGAGATTCCAGAGCAGCAATATGGTCTTTGGTATTTCCTTTCAGTACCGATTTGACTTTGTACATGGCCAATTCATAATAGGCCCTTAGTGTTTGGTCACTGAACTTTTGCATCAGTTTTTCTGCAGCCACAAAAGTACTCGCCTCTTCTTTTGTAAACATAACGGGTGGTAAACGATAACCGTCTACCAAAGAATAACCAATACCGCTTTCCCCACTTACCGGAATACCTGCAGCTTCCAGCGAACGAATATCTCTGTAAATAGTGCGGAGGCTTACCTGAAAACGATCGGCCATATCCTGTGCTTTCACAATACTTCCGGATTGAAGGTGAATTAAAATAGCTACAATTCGGTCAAAACGGTTGAGGTTATCTTTGTCCATGGTTACAGTCCTTTTTCGTCTTAAAGTAAATCTAAAAGGTATTTCGTAAAATCATTACTTAGGATTGATATGTTAGGTGTTTTATAAAAAAATCACGTACTGTAACGTGGTTTGAATTTTAGTATAATCCTTATAAATTCAATAATATTATTATTTGCAAGTTCAATTTCTAACTAATAATTCTAAAAAAGTATCAAAATTCTGAAAAAAGACGTTAATTTTCAATGTAATTTATTAAACATCTACCTAAACCTTAATTAAATGAATCTTCAACAATTATACTTTTCTAACAATTCTGAATATCTCTTAAGTCTGAATGATTCTCTACTCATTGAAAATACAAGTCACTCGTTTCTTGATAGTTTAGGTATAGAGCAGACCAGGATTATGGACGAACCTTTTTTAAACTTCA
>JACMRH010000500.1 GCA_014376535.1 Cytophagales bacterium
ATAAAGAACCTCAGTCAAAACGTATTGCTGATACTCAAAAATGCCTGAGGGTTTCAGGAAAACACAATGACCTGGAGGATGTTGGTCATGATACTTACCATCATACCATGTTTGAGATGCTTGGCAATTGGAGTTTTGGAGATTATTTTAAAAAAGAAGCAATTCACTGGGCATTTGAACTGCTAACTGAAGTTTATAAACTCCCAAAAGACAGGATGTATGCATCTGTATTTGAAGGAGATGTAAAAGAAAAACTAGAATTTGACCAGGAAGCCTGGGACATATGGAAGGAATTGCTTCCGGAAAGCCAGATATTAAAAGGAAATAAAAAAGATAATTTTTGGGAAATGGGCGATTCAGGCCCCTGCGGACCTTGTTCTGAAATACATTTTGATCTTAGACCAAATGATGAAATTAATAAGGTCAAAGGCAGGGATCTGGTAAATAACGATCATCCTCAGGTAATAGAAATCTGGAATAACGTTTTCATTCAATATAACCGCAAGGCTGACAGTTCTTTAGAGCCGCTTCCCGCAAAACACGTCGATACGGGGATGGGGTTTGAGAGACTTGTTAGAGTTATACAAGGGAAAACATCAAATTACGATACAGATGTTTTCATGCCAATGATCAATTTCATAGAAATACATTCTGGTAAGAAATATGGAGTTGATGAAAAAACGGATGTGGCCATGCGTGTTCTGGTTGACCATATCCGTGCAGTTGCTTTTGCCATTGGTGATGGACAATTACCATCTAACAACAAAGCAGGTTATGTTATCAGAAGAATTTTAAGACGTGCAGTACGTTACGGATTTACTTTCCTTGACTTAAAAGAACCATTCTTTCATAAACTTGTCCCTCTTTTAGCAGACCAGTTCAAAGGTGTTTTCAACGAACTTTATTTGCAAAAAGATTTTGTTACCAGGGTTGTCCAGGAAGAAGAAATCTCATTTTTAAGAACATTAGAAAATGGATTAAAACGTTTGGATCAGATTATCGGTAGTCAAAATACCAAATCTATTGAAGGTAAGGTTGTTTTTGAATTGTATGATACTTTTGGGTTTCCGGTTGATTTAACTGCACTCATCGCTAAGGAAAGGGGTCTTTCTATTGATGAAAAGGCTTTTGAAACAGAAATGAACATTCAAAAGGACAGGTCCAGGCAGGCAGCTAGTGTTGAAACCGGCGATTGGGTCCAGCTAACTGAAGAATCATCTGTCTTTTATGGGTATGACACCTTACAAACGAATGCACAGATAGTTAAGTACAGAAAAGTAAAAGAGAAAAACAAAGAGCTTTACCAGATAGTGCTTGACAATAATCCTTTTTATGCTGAAAGCGGAGGTCAGATTGGAGATACTGGATATATAGAGGATGCTTTTGAAAAAATCCAGGTACTGGATACAAAAAAGGAAAATGATCTTACCTATATCTTATCAGAAAAACTACCTAGACAGACAGATGCAGTATTGAATTGCATGGTAGATGCTGCGAAAAGAAAATTGACAACCAGTCATCACACTGCAACACATTTGTTACAGGCAGCACTGAGACAAGTTCTTGGAAGTCACGTTCAGCAAAAAGGCTCTTTGGTAAATACTAATTTACTAAGGTTCGACTTTGCACATTTTGCAAAGATGACTGATGAGGAACTTAAAAAGGTGGAAGAAATTGTAAATCAAAAAATTCAACAAGGAATCGTAAAATCTGAGGAAAGAAATATCCCAATTGGAAAGGCTATTGAAAAAGGCGCTACTGCATTGTTTGGAGAAAAGTACGGAGATTCAGTACGTGTCATTACTTTTGACCCTAACTATTCTATTGAACTTTGTGGAGGAACTCATGTTGAAAACACTTCTCAAATTGGTCTAATAAAGATCGTTTCTGAAAGCTCCGTGGCTGCAGGAGTAAGAAGAATTGAGGCTGTAACTTCTTCAAAAGCAATAGAATATTTTAACGAAAAAACTGAAACTCTTGAAAAGGTAAATGAGCTTTTAAAATCACCTAAAGACATTTTAAAAACTATACAAGACCTTTTAGATGAAAAAGTAAAACTATCTAAACTGTTGGAAGACTTTGAGCATGAAAAATTGAACAAGATCCGTGAGGAACTGTTCGATAAAATCAAAGATAAAGATGGATTGCACTTCCTGGCAGAAACCATTCAGGTTAACAATCCGGAGTCACTTAAAACACTTGCCTTCCAAATCCGAAATAAATACCCTGATAACCTATTCTGTGTGCTTGGTTCTGTAATAAACGAAAAACCACAATTGGCGGTAATTTTATCAGATAATCTTGTGAATTTGAAAGGATTAAATGCCACAAATATAGTGCGTGATCTTGCCAAAGAAATTGATGGTGGCGGCGGTGGTCAACCATTCTTTGCTACTGCAGGTGGTAAGAAAGCTGAAGGACTAGAAAAAGCTGTTAGCATGGCTGAAGGGATAGTTTAAGAATATTTCTAAGGAATAAATCTTTTAGATAAATTCAGGAATAATTTAAAACCCAACCATACCTGGTTGGGTTTTTATTTGCTTTTGAAATCATCTTAAACGCTTTAAAAGCAAAAAAGCCCAACTTTTTTCAAAGTAGGGCTTTAATCCAGTAGAGAGAGAGGGTTTCGAACCCCCGGACCTGTGACAGTCAACGGTTTTCAAGACCGCCGCATTCGACCGCTCTGCCATCTCTCTGGAAATGGGAGTGCAAAAATAGATTATTTTCGTCTTCCTGCAATAAAAACAGGTTCTTTTTTTAACTTATTCTCACTATCCATTACCCTTTCTAATACTGCATTGATTTCAAAGCCTACAAGCAATACCATAGAAGTGAGGTAAAGCCATAGCATTAAGGCGATTATGGTACCAATGGAACCATATAGCTTATTAAAGCCAGCAATACTGTTAAGATAAATTGTGAATCCAACTGTGACCAAAACATTCAGTGCGGTAGCCACAAATGCTCCCAATGAGAAGAATCTCCACCTTGTGTGAACTGAAGGAGCAAAATAATAAATGAAGGCTGTTAAGAAGAAAAAAGACCCAATAGCTGTTATATATCTTATCACCATAAGCAAGTAATAATTAAATGCACTGATTTTATGGAAGTTGTACAAATAATCCAGAGCCTGCTCCCCTACCAGAATTAAAGAAACAGACAAAATCAGGATTAATGAATTAATAATTGTAAGTGTAAGTGCTACTACCCTTGTCCGGATAAAACCTCTGTTTTCGGCTGACCTGTGGCATTCATTAAATGCAGTCATCATTGCAAGGGTACCATTCATTGCAGCATACACCGAAAAGAAGAAACCAAAAGACAACAATCCACCCCTAGGCCTGCTCACAATGTCCTTAATTGTTTCCTTCATCAATCCATAAATGCTCGCCGGCATAGCGTTCGCCATAAAAGATAGAATCTGTCCTTGAAGATTTGGGATAGGAAAATATGGAATCAAGGTAAAAAGGAAAATAATTCCCGGAAATATGGCCAGCATAAAATTAAAAGCCATTGCATTGGCTTTTGAATTGATGTTATCTGCCTGAATATGTCTAAAAAATAAGATAAGAAAATCTACCAAGGAAATACCTGACTTAGCAACCTTTCTGAATGCAAGCTGCTGCAGGTATTTCCTTACTTTATAGCTCATTAGTAAAATAGGGCTTTAGCATATCCAGGAAATAATCTGGCATTGGACATGGCCTTTTGGTTTCACTGCTTACAAAAACCAAACTTGTTTCAGCAACATTCAATAACACTCCGTCTTGGTTATAAACTTCATATTCGAACCTAATCCTTGTACCGGGAAGTTCTTTTATAAAAGTTTTAACAATTAAAAGATCATCATAAACTGCCGGCTTTATATACTTGGTTTTATATTCTAAAACCGGCATCATCACACCCTGGTCTTCCATGGTTTTATAGCTAAAGCCCAAAGAACGAAATGATTCTACCCTTGCAACTTCAAAATAAGTAGCATAATTACCATAATAGACAAAGCCCATCTTGTCTGTTTCTGCATATCTTACCCTTATTTCTATGTTATGATTGAACATTATTTGATTTTTCGTTTGTTCAGATTTAGTCTGTATTGATTTGCTACACCGACATGTTCACCAAATGTTTTCGTGAATTTATGATATCCAGGTTTTGAAATATCTACACAAAAGAAAAGATATGCATGTTCTGATGCTGCCAACGTAGAATCAATTGTTCTAATAGTTGGTAAACAAATAGGACCAGGAGGAAGTCCTGAATATTTATAAGTATTGTAAGGCGAGTTAACTGCCAGATGGCCTGAATATATCCTTCTTAAACTAAAATCCCCAACTGCAAATCGTACGGTAGGGTCAGCTTGTAATTTCATACCACAGTTTAAACGGTTTATATAAACCCTTGCAACAGCCGAAATTTCGTCAGCCTGCTTAGTTTCCTCTTCTACAATTGATGCTAGAATATAAGTTTGCTGTTCTGTTAAACCAATTTTTTTTGCCTTATCCTTTCGAGCTTCGGTCCAAAACTTATCATAATAATGGTACATTTTATTCAGAAAATCTTCAGCTGATATGTTCCAGTATAGTTCATAAGTATTTGGAATAAAAAGACACATAACCTTTGAACTATCTGTATTTAAAGAAGTTAAAAATTTTTTATCTTGCATTTTCTCTAACAAATCAGTTTCTGTAAACTCGAATTTTTCTCCCATCTTTTGGGCGAACTCTTTTTTAAGCCTGATATTATTAAAAGTGAGTTTTACGGGATCTTGTCTTCCTGAATATAACTTCCTGATTGTGTTCCAGTTATTATCTCCTGAAACCAATAAGTATCTTCCGGGTTTTGGTTTTTTTGTGTACCCGGTCAGCTTGGACAAAAACATAAAAGATAGCCTGTCATGTAGCATACTATTCTTTTCAAGAGAATCCTTTACATTTTCAAAAGTCGACCCTGTTGGGATGAACAGATAAGAATCTTGTTTATCGAGAAGAATATTTGGCGAGAAAAACACCTGATATCCGTAAAAAATAAACGTAGTGAATATGATCGTAAAAAAAATTATTAAGCCTGCCTTGATGTTGATGTTTTTCACAATTGCTGTGTTTTATTTTCAAAAATAGAATTTACAATTTAATCAAAACAATTTCTTTTTAAACTTTTACTGAAATGCCACTATTCTCAGAATTTACAAAAAAAGCCTGTCCGCAAAACGGACAGGCTTTTTGAACACAAATTAACTAACAGCTCAGAACTTAAAAGTATATAAATTTTTTAATAGTTTCATCAAAATCGTATTACTATTTTAATATTATTACAAATTGTTTTTTTATTTAAATAGAAATAATTAATCCTCTAACTCTTCATATTTACAAATTGAAGAGGGGAACCAAGATTGGTTTTTCTCAGCTCCTGCATTACCGCCTGCAAATCGTCAATCTTTTTGGCAGTTACCCGAACCTGGTCATCCATGATTGATGCTTCAACTTTAATTTTTAATTCTTTGATGATCTTTACAATTTTCTTGGCCTCTTCCTTTTCAATTCCTTGCCTGATGATAATTTCCTTTTTTATCTGGGCGCCTGAAGCATAATCATCCTTTGAAAAGTCGAAAGCTTTTCCATCAATATTTTGCTTTACTGCTCTTTGAAGTAATATATCCTCTATGGTCTTTATTCGCATGCTGTTATCGGTAGTAAGATTTATTTTTAAACCTTGCTTATCCAATTCTACTTCAGTTTTGGAATCTCTAAAATCGAAACGGTTTTGGATTTCTTTTTTTGTAACATTCACAGCATTATCAAGTTGTTGCAAATCAACTTTGTTTACTATATCGAAGGAAGGCATATAAGTGTTGAGTTGTGTGTTTTGAGTATTATCTGAATTATTGAAAAGGTAATAAAAAATGATGAGTTATGAATGATGAATTTTGTACTAAAAATGATAAAATTTAAAATATATAGGATAATAACCTAAAAGACTTACCAAACTTAAAAGTGAATAATCGTATATTTTAAATTCAAAACTCAAAACTCACAACTCACAACTGAATCACGCATATTCATCCAGTAATTGATCTAACTCATGAAATGTTTGCTTGTCTTTCATTACATAATTTCTGACACCTTCCTGAACAAGGCCAAAAACTACTTCAGCACTTTGTTGCGCACTCACAACTATGATATTTGAGTCAGGAGACAGATTACGAATGATTTTATAAACATTTTTACCGTCCATTGCATATGGGTTCTCCCTGTCAAGTAAATAATCTAATATAACAAGATCAGGTTTTGAACCCAGGTTCAGGATACAATCTTCACCTGAAGTAAAACAACTTACTTTAAAATTTGCCCTTGTGGAAAGATAACTTCTTAATAGATCCATATAGAATTTATCATCTTCTACAACAAACACATTATAAATCTTTACATTATTGAGCATTTGCCAGAATTTAGTTTTCCAAGGCTTTTAATTCTTCAGTAACCTCAAAAATACAAATATTTATAAGGAGACTTAAGTTTTCGAATAATACCAAAACTTCATTTGAAGCTTTATCATGTGTTTGCTTTAGTAATTTTTCTAGATGTTTCACCTTTTCACAGGTATCATCATTTCCCAGGTAAACAAATCGCGATTTTAGAGAATGAGCAAGCCGGGATGCCTCCTGATACTTATTATTATGTATCCTATCCTGAAGGAGTATCATATCTTCTTTTGTAGTTTCGACAAATAATTCCAAAGCGTGGCGAATGGCGTTTTTATTGTCTTTTAGTAGATTAGATAAGAGGTCGAGATTAAGTTTGGTAGCTTGCATAGGAATGCTAAAAAGGTTTGTGCTATTTTTACCTTTTAAAGTTTAACTATGTACGTATTTATCAACTGGGATGTTTCACCAGAGATTGTAAATTTTGGTTTTTGGGCTTTACGATACTACAGCCTGTTTTTTGCTTCCGGTTTTATTATTTCTCATTACATTATGCAGGACATTTTTAAGCGTGATGGAAGGACCATGGAGGAACTTGACACATTGACTCTTTATATGATTGGAGCTACCATAATTGGAGCCAGATTAGGTCATTGTTTATTTTATGAACCTGAATATTTTCTAAAACATCCTTTGGAAATTCTTCAGGTTTGGAATGGTGGGTTGGCAAGTCATGGCGCAACAGTAGGGATTTTGCTAGCATTGTTTTTCTTTAGCAAAAAAGTGCATGTGCCCTATTTATGGATTTTAGATAGAATTGTAATTGTGGTAGCGCTGTGCGGAGGTTTAATAAGATTAGGGAATCTGATGAATTCTGAAATTGTAGGCAAACCAACCGATGTTCCCTGGGGATTTATATTTTTACAAAACGGAGAAAACTTTCCAAGACATCCTGCACAACTATATGAAGCAATAAGCACATTTATGCTTTTTGGATTTCTTTGGTTTTTGTATCTTAAAACAGATCTAAAAAATAAAACCGGCTTTATATTCGGAATTTTCTGTGCCGTATTATTTTCCCTTCGTATATATTATGAATTTTTGAAAGAAAACCAGGTGGAATTTGAGAACCAAATGGCCTTAAATATGGGACAGATTCTGAGTATTCCAATGGTTTTAATAGGTATTTATTGTATCATCAGGAGTTTAAAACAAAATAACACTCCTTCTTATATTTCACCCCAGGTGCAGTCTTGATTATAAAATATATTCCCACTCTCAATTTGTAATGGGGAATTGATATTGTTTTGGTAAAGTGAGCCAGTTCCTAAACCTTGCAAAGGCTGAGGATTAAAATTTTTGATTTTTTCAAAAGCGTATTGGCTTATTGCATTCAGTCCGATATTGGATTCTAAAGCAGAAGTTAGCCACCACCCTACTTTTGATTTCTCCGCTAGAGAGATCCATTCATCACACATCTTAAAACCTCCCAATAAGGTAGGCTTTAAGATTATATATTGAGGTTTTATCTTTTCTAAAAGGATTGATTTGTTTCCATTATAAATGTTTATCAATTCTTCATCAAGAGCAATAGGGATAGGACTTTTTTGGCAAACTAAAGCTATCTCTTCTAATTGTCCTTGTTTAATAGGCTGTTCAATAGAATGAATATCAAAAGGCTCCAGTTTTCTTAATTTCTCAAATACATTTAGAGGTAAAAATGCTCCATTAGCATCCAATCTAAGGCTGATACTTTTACCAAACTTGCTTCTAATTGTTGATAAAATTTCTATTTCTGTTTCAAAATCAATTGAGCCTACTTTCATTTTCAGGCAAGAGAAACCTGAATCCAGTTTTTCCTTTACCTGATTAAGCATAAACTCCTTTGCTCCCATCCAAATGAGTCCGTTTATAGGGATTCTAGATTTAGATGAATAAAAGTCATTGTCAAATATTTTTCTTGTTCCACCATTTCTAAGATCTAGAAAGGCGGCTTCAAATGCAAACCTAATAGATGGAAATTTCTGAAATAAAGGATCTTCTAGGTTGTTATATAATTTGAGATCAATAATATTTTTAAGCTGATCTTCAAATTCAGGAATGTCATCAATGCTAAGTCCTCTTAATGGTCCGCACTCACCAACTCCTTGAAAATCTGGATTTACATTATCAAAAATCTTAATGAACCAGGTTTCCTTTTCTTTTAAAACGCCCCTGGACGTGCCAGCATCAAATTTGAATTTTAAAATGTGTTTTTGGAAATTGACCTTAATCATGTGATTGCATTAATTTTCTTTGCAACTTCTTGAGCAGCAACCCAGGAAGTGCTCCAGGCAGCCTGAAAATTGAATCCACCAGTTATACCATCAATATTTAATACTTCACCACCAAAATAAACATTTGGTATCTTAAAACTTTCCATGGTTTCGTTATTCACCTCCTCTAATGAAACCCCGCCACATGTTACAAATTCTTCTTTAAAAGTGGTTTTTCCTCTTGTGTCAAATGGGAAATTTGTAAGGTTTTCAGCTAGTTTATTTAAGCTTTGTTTGGATAAATCGCACCATTTCAATGTCTTATCAATTTCGGAAAGTTCCACTAACCTTTCCCATAATCTGGAAGGCAGATCGAAAAGCCGATGTCCATAAACGAGTTTATTTTTATTGTTTTCTTTAAAACTCGCTATTTCTGACCTTGTAATTTCTGGATTAACAGAGGGGACAAAATTTACAAATACCCTGAAAGTATAATTTATTGCTGCCAATTCCTCCGCGCCCCAAGCTGAAAGTTTCAAAACCGCCGGACCGCTAATACCCCAATGCGTTACAAGAAATGCACCTTCCGATTGCAAATTTGATTTTTCAACTTTCATTCTGACGTTTTGCACTGCAACTCCTTCCAAGCCTTTCAATGCTTTGTCTGGAATATTAAAAGTAAATAAAGAAGGCAAGGGATGTTGAATAGTATGGTTCATTTCATCTATCCAATTGTAGCCTTCTAATTTCGAATTTCCTCCGGCACCTACAAACACATAATCAAATAGTTCTGAACTGTTTAGTTTTAGTTTATTTTCGGTTGGTTGGATAAATTCAACAGGAGCATTGTACCTTAATTCTATTCTATATTTATCTGCAATCCTGGTGAAACAATCAATAATAGTTTGGGAAGAATCAGATTCTGGAAATATTCTGTTATCAGGTTCTGTTTTTAGAATTATTCCTTGATTTTCAAACCATTTAATAGTATCTGAAGAAGAAAATTTAGTAAATAACTTTTTGAGAAAGACCTTTCCCCTTGGATAGTTTTCAGCCAGTTTATTTGGTGCTGAAACTGCATTGGTCACATTGCAACGCCCACCGCCTGAAACTTTTACTTTAGTTAAAATTTTAGAGGTTTTTTCAAAAATGGTTATTTTAACATCAGAACAATTTAAAGCAAGATTTATAGCAAAAAAATACCCAGAGGCGCCACCTCCAATTACGGCTACATTTTTAATCATACTGCTTTAAATTTTTTGCCTGGTAAAGGTTTTACCCATCCTGAAATTTCCATATTTAACAACATGGCAGCCAAAGTGTTCATATTTACTTGTGATTTCCACGAAAGTACGTCAATATGCAAATCTCCTTGTTCTTTTAGTAACTGATATATTTGAGCTTGTTCAGTCGGGAGGTCATTGATTTTGATTTCTGGAGGTTTTACAAAGTTAAAGCAATCTGTATTCCAGTTGAGCATTTCTGCAAAACCTTTTACTCCAGTATAAATTCCCGCTACATTTTTCCTGATCAATTCATTGCACCCTTCAGAATATTTGCTTGAAAGATTCCCTGGAACTGCAAAAACATCCGTATTATAGGAGTTGGCCAATTCAGCAGTTATCAATGCTCCGCCACCAATGGCAGCTTCCACTACTATTACAGCATCTACCATTCCTGCGACAATACGATTCCTGGCTGGGAAATGCTTCTGCTCAGGATCCACATTATAAGCATATTCACTGACCAATGCGCCATTATCTAGAATAGGCTCTACGTATTTCTTATGGAGAGCCGGGTAAACTTTTCCCAATCCCCCTCCTAAAACCCCAATGGTTTTTAAGCCTTCCGACAGAGCCGCTTTATGTGCAATTATATCAATTCCGTATGCAAAGCCGCTTACAATAACTGGCTTGTAATCAGCAAGTTCATTTATGATTTTTTCTGTTGCAAGTTTACCATACTCTGTTGCCTGTCTTGTACCTACAATGGCGACTGACCTTTCATAATCTCCACTTATCTTTCCCTGCCAATAAACAAATAAGGGTGCATCCGGTATGTGCTTTAATCTTTCAGGATAGTCTGGATCATTGACACCAAATATGGAAATATTTTTGGTTTGAGCTTCC
>JACMRH010000501.1 GCA_014376535.1 Cytophagales bacterium
GGTTGCTTCCTGGTTTAAAATCTCACGTGTTGTTGTTTTCGAGTAGGACGATGATTTTTCAAGATATGCATAACTGTTAGACCCATAAGGATCTCTTAAAATCATTTCTATTTCATTGGGGCCAGTTGTCACAAAATTGTTCCCCGTCGGCATCCCTCCCAAAACATAGGCATAGAATGGACCGCCATTGTATTGCCAGCTGGTATTGATTGCATTATCCTTTCCTGTAAGTGCAACAATGGTCATGGGTTTTAAATAATCCCCAATTCCACCTGTAGTTATATTGGGTAAACCTCCTGCGAAACTGTACAATACATAACCAAAATCATTTATTTCGTATGATTCCTTTAAAGTATTGATGGCAAGTCCGTTCTGGATCTCCACAACTCCATCTTTTACAGGCACTTTATCCTCCTGATTACCATTGCTGGCATTTATAAATTTCTCAAAAACATTGATACGAAGCTTATACTTTCCTCTTTGTGTAAAAATCGGGTATTGCGTAAGTGGTTCTCCGGTTGCAGTGTTTACTATATCAATTTCACCATTGGGAGTTTTTGCCTTTTTATCCCAGAATGCCGGAGTTCCATCAGCAGCTAAAGCGCTGATTTCAGGAGCTACACGTAAAACAAAACTCTTTTCTAATTGATAAGAAACACTGTCAGTCCGGTTATTGTAATGAACTGTTCCATTTGCCAGAAGAGTAGAATCGACAAGTACTGTATCAATGTAGCTTTTATTCAGTGTAGCAGATTCCAAATCCATAACAGTATTGAAACTTGCATCAAATGTGTAGTTGCCTGCCTTTACTGAGTTGATAGCGTATCTTTCAGGTAACAGGTAAGCAAAATATTCACCAGTAATCACATCGGGTTTAATGGAAATATTTTTGGGCGCCACATTAGATATTGTATAATTTGTTACGCCTGTTTTCTTGGTTATTGCTCCTTGTTGGTACTTATTATCCCAGGAAGAAATAACATCTCCTGTTCCATCTTTTAAGGTATATCCTTTTTGGGTTGTCAGGATAATTTCAGCATTGCCTATGTTGTTTTTCGTACGTCCAAAACCAGTTGTCTTTTCTCCCTGAACCGGTCCACCTACCACTTTACCAATTACTTTTATTAAAGTTGAATCAATAAAATCCTGCTGAACAGTGTAAGCCGACTGAAAGTCAAAATCCACGCCAGATTTTAAAGGAAAACGGCCATTGTTCCTGAAAACGTGACCTGACTTAGCCATTTGAAGATTATGCCTCCCGATCGGAACATCTACCAAAAAGTATCCTAATGAATTGGTAGTTATTAAATTACCCTCTGAAGTAACAGCAGGTTTGCCGTCAATTTTGATTTGCACACCTTCGACAGGGAATTTTGTATTCTTGTAATAAACATATCCATTTACTGGAAAAGAAGAAACATCAATAAAGTTGATATCGCTAAAGGTGTTTGATCCTGGACCTATAAAAAGCAACCTTTCTGTCGGGTCAAAACTATGCACTTTGTATACAGGAACAATCCTATAAGTAGATCCATCTGAACTGTAAGGAATACCTGAAATAATGTAATTACCGTTCTTGTCTGTCAATCCTTTAACTGCCAATTGTTTTACCAATGGAATGATTGTACTCCAGGTAGCCTTTGAAATAAAACCGTGCTTTTCGTTGTAAATGAATCCTCTTCTGGAAAGATCAAAGAAATTTTCTCCCACTCCTTCATTCATTCTGTAATATCCTGAAAGATCTACTTCAGTTCCAGCGATGTACATCAGGGATTTTTTCAGAATTTCATCCTGCTCTAATGCCCTGTGCCAAATGCGGACTTCGTCAATA
>JACMRH010000502.1 GCA_014376535.1 Cytophagales bacterium
ATTGATAAATATGTTTTCAGGGAACTCTATAACCAAACCAAGAATAATGCAGAGCAGCTATCAAAAAAGAATAAATTTTTCCTAAAAGGCCGCTACCAATCAGGGTCATCTCAAGAGATCCAATTGCAGGGTTTGAACATTGCCCAGGGATCAATCAGGGTTTTATCGGGAAGCACAACTCTTGTAGAAGGAACTGACTACACTGTTGACTATCAATTAGGAAGGGTAAGAATAGTAAACCCTGGTATCTTAACATCTGGAAATGATATCACTATCCGTTTTGAGAAAGCTGACCTTTTTAATTTCAGGCAGAAAACTCTTTATGGTACGAGGTTAGATTATCGTATACATAGAGATTTTAACATAGGCGGTACTTTTATGCACCTTAGAGAGCGCCCATTGATTACAAGGGTAAGCTTTGGAGATGACCCATTATTTAACACCATGTGGGGGTTGGATGTCAATTATTCCAAGGAAAGCCGTTTTCTAACGAAAATGGTTGATGCATTGCCTGTTATCCAAACGAAAGAACCATCAAGCATTTCTGTTAAAGCAGAGGTTGCAGAGTTAATTCCTGGAACTCCTCCTCAAATAGGCAAAGAAAATGCCAACATGTTTATTGATGATTTTGAAGGAACGGAAACACCTTACGACCTTACAAGACAGCCAATTAAATGGATCCTGGGTTCAACACCAAAAGATTTCTTCGATGTAAACCAAATTGCAAGTGATCCACTTTCCTACAACTATAAAAGGGCAAAATTGTCCTGGTACAATATTGACCAAACAGCCTTTTTCCAGGGTGGCTCACAAAAGCCGGGAAATATTTCTGATGAAGAATTAAAGAACCATTATGTAAGGGGAATTGGGCCGCAGGAAATTTATCCACAAAGATCTTTGCAGGCCGGATATTCTAATGAACCAACCTTTGACCTTGCCTATTTTCCTGCTGAAAGGGGAATGTACAACTATAACACTGCTATACAGGCAGATGGAACTCTTCCTAATCCAAAAGAAAATTATGCTGCCCTTACTAGGGCTATCACTTTTGACACAGACTTTGATAATGCCAATATTCAATACATAGAATTCTGGATGATGGACCCTTTTATAACAGGGAAGCATGGTAACTTAAGTGTAAATCAAGGGGATAAAATAATTGATAATGGTATCAATCCTGGTGGACAGATTTGGTTTCAGCTTGGAAGTGTTTCTGAAGATTTGATGAAAGATGGCAGACATGCTTTTGAAAACGGATTGCCCCCTGATGGTGGTGAAACTGGTGCGATCAGGGATGTTTGGGGTAAAGTAACAACTGCTCCTTACCTGAATAATGCTTTCAGCAACTTAGGTGGCGCAAGGGATAACCAGGATGTTGGTTTGGATGGTTTAAAATCTTCCGAAGAGGTAACCCAATTCCAGAAATTTGCTGATGCAGTGAGCAAGAATGTTACTGATCCTAACAAGAAAGATCAGATATTAGCCGATATCTCTAATGACAATTTCAAATATTTCCTGAGTGTAGAAAGTAAAAGTATTCTTGACAGATATTCTAATTATAACGGAATGGAAGGGAATTCTTCTACAAACACAGTTAATGGCTTTATCGGGTCAAATACCAATAACCCTGATAATGAGGATTTAAATCAAAATAACACTGTAAGTGATGTAGAACAGTATTTTGAATATAAAGTAAACATTAAAAAAGGAACTAATGGAAAGTTTGATGAAAGAACAAATGGGTTTGTTGTAGGAAAAATTGCCAATACTATTAACGATGATGAAGTAAACTGGTACCAAATCAGGATTCCAATCAGAACAAATCCTACTCGTGTCAATGGAATTAGTGACTTTAAATCTATCCGTTTTCTGAGAATGGTAATGGCAGGTTGGGAACAACCGGTTGTAATAAGAATGGCCCAGTTTCAAATGGTGGGAAGTTTGTGGCGTCCTTTAGATTCTCTTTCCACAGATAAGGGGACTATCAGGGCCGGTGAGCCCAGGAATGTAGGAAAAGTCCAACTATCAACAGTCAATGTGGAAGAAAATGGCACAGCTTATCCAGGAGTAACTCCATATGTAGTGCCTCCGGATTTTATTCGTGACAGGGACAACACTTCTAATTTAAACAGGTTACAGAACGAGCAATCATTACGGATTTGTGTTGACAACCTAGCGCCTGGTGATGTAGCCCCTGCTTACAAACTAATAAACCTTAACTTCATCAACAGCAAAAAAATTAAAATGTTCCTCCATGCCGAAAGTAGTACGGCAAGAGATTATGAAATGGAAGGCTTTTTAAGAATAGGTACTGATTTTGATGATAACTATTATGATATCCGTGTCCCTTTAAAGTTAACTCCGCCGGGATCAACCGAGCCACAGATTATATGGCCTGCGGAAAATGATGTAGATGTACCGTTAGAACAACTGAGTTTTGTGAAGGCCGAACGTAATAAAGCAGGTTTCCCTCAGAACAAGATTTTTAGTTTACAGATGGATGGTAAAATTATCAGCATCAGAGGGAATCCCGATTTCACTTCGACCCAGGTAGCACTTATCGGAATTCAAAATCCAGTTACTAATTCACGCAACAACCAAATGTGTATTTGGGCAGATGAGCTCAGGACAAGTGGTGTAAATAAAAATCCGGGATGGGCAGCAGTCGGAACGTTAAATGCAAAGCTTGCAGACCTAGCAAATGTCACTGCTACAGGTAGTTATAAATCCCCAGGTTTTGGTGCAATTGACCAGAAAATTACTGCCCGGCAACAAAACAAAACCTATCAATATGGTGCCGCTTCCAATATTACAATGGACAAATTTATCCCTGGGAATACAGGTATAAAAGTGCCACTTTATGTCAGTTATGATAAAAAAATTATAAAACCGGAATATGACCCTCTTAACCCTGATACCAAGCTGGAAACTTCACTGGCTACGCTTCAGGAGGAAGAGCGCGCAGAAAGATCTTCCATTGTTATTGACCGGTCTACGCGCAGAAGCATAAGTTTAAATAATTTACAAAAAGTAAAAACCGGCCAGAATTCCAAAAACCATCTTTGGGACATTGAGAATTTCTCTTTGACTCTTGGATATAGCGATATTCACAGCAGCAACTTCCTCACACAAAGGTATTTCTTCAAAAACTACAAGGCTGGAGTAGCTTATACTTTTGGTGGAAACCCTAAATCTTTAGAGCCTTTAAAAGGAATCAAGTCTGAATCCAAATATGTACAGCTTATAACAGCGTTCAATTTTACCCCTTTGCCAAGTAACCTGAGTTTCCGGACTGACCTTGACAGGCGATTTGCAGTTACACAATTAAGAGGAAGCAATTTTAACAACAATACTGTTGCGCCTCTTTATGAAAAATCTTTCTACCTAAATCGCAGCTATGGTTTACGCTGGGCTTTTACCAGAAGCTTTGGAATGGATTACCGGGCTAATGTAAGCACTATTATTGATGAACCTACAGGTGAGATTAACAATGACAAAGTAAGAACCAATGATCCAAATTCAATTACCAAAAAGGACTCTGTAATGCAAAATCTGCAAAAACTAGGTAGGGTAAAGAATTTTGACCAAAATTTCAACTTCACTTACAGAACACCGCTTGACAAAATTCCATTTTTGGATTGGACTCAGTCGGACCTTAATTACAGTGCTAATTATATGTGGAAGGCTGGTGCACTAGGTTTTGCAGATTCCCTTGGTAACCAGGCTCAGAATAACAGGACTTTCACTGCAAACGGAAAGATGGACCTTTTAAAGCTTTATAATAAATTAAAATTCCTTCGAGAGGTAAATTCCCCTTTGACACAGGTAGAACAGGAGCATAACCAGAAAAGAGAACAATGGAAACGCCAGCTTGAAAATCCTAGCTTGAAAAAAAGTGAAAAAGACTCATTACAAAACCTGATTTCCAGAAAATACGCCAGCGAACTGCGTCCGGTAAGAGGTGCATTTCAATTGTTGATGATCCTAAAAAACTTTAACATGACTTATGAAAGAAGCGAAGGAACTTTACTTCCTGGCTTTACAAGGAAACCTACCTATTTTGGTTTGAATGATGGTGACCTTGCTCCGGGAATTCCCTTTATTTTAGGAGACCAGAGCGACAGAATTAAAACAGAGGCTGCTGAAAAAAATTGGATTTCAACTTCAAAATTCCAAAGTAGTCCATTTGTACGAACTAAAGGGACAAAAATTACTTACCGTACCAGCCTTGAACCATTCAAACAATTCAGAGTTCAATTAGAAGGAAGGCAGGAACAAACTCAAACTTACAACGAGTTTTTCAGGTACGATTTTAACGGACAGCTGGTAAGTCAGAACCCAACAAGGTCAGGGTCATTTAAAACCTCCTTCATTTCTGCTTTAACAGCCTTCACAAAAGACGATCCTGTAACCAATAAAAACCAAACCTTTGAAACCTTTGCCCAAAACAGAGATATTATTCAGGACAGGATGAATTCAAACAGGCCTAATGGCGTAGGCCATTACGATACTACCTCTCAGGAAGTAGTAATCCCAGCCTTTATTGCTGCCTATTCTGGGAGAGATGCAGGTAAAGTTGGCCTTACAGCCTTCCCAAGAATACCATTGCCAAACTGGAGAATAGATTACGGTGGACTTTCTTCATTAGAATTTGTGAAAAGATATTTTTCAAGTGTAAACCTGAACCACAGTTACACTTCAAATTACAATGTTGGCAATTACAGCAGTTCTCTTCGTTATGGAACTGAAAAAATCAATTCGCAGGGAAGTGTGTTCGATATGCCACAGGGAACAGATACAAATGGAAGAGCTGTATTTATTCCTGCTTATGTAATCAACCAGGTTTCTATCCAGGAATCTTTTAGCCCGTTGTTAGGTATCAATTTAAAAACCAAAAAGAACATCACGTTCAATATCAAATACAACCGCACGAGAAACCTGAACCTGAGCACTACAAATTCCCAGGTAATGGAAATGAAAAACCAGGACTACAGCATTAGTGTTGGTTATACAAAAACGGGCATGAAACTCCCGGTTAAATACAAACAAAGAGTGATAGTACTGAAAAATGAGATCACTTTCCGTTTCGATTTCACCATCAGGGACAATAAAACAATTCAGCGTCGAGTAAACGACATCAATGTGCTTACACAAGGATCTCAGCAAATTCAAATAAAGCCTACAATCAATTACAGGATCAACGATCGTTTGAGCATCCAGCTGTATTACGACCGAACGATCAACATCCCAAGGGTTTCAAGCTCTTTCAAGAGAACGAATACCTTGTTTGGTATTCAAATCAGGTTTAGTTTATCGTAAAGCTAAATAGGCAGCTGTTTCCGGCAGTCTGTGCAACATGTCTTATCCATAACGGAAATCTTTTTGCTACAATCGGTTGGTCAATTAAGTATTATACGGAAAATAGAACATTCTCCTATCCCGTAGCGCGCTAACAGAACATATCTAATATCTTGGATTAAAAAATCTTTCAGAAAAAGCGAAAGACTAAAAACTGTGACATAATAGGCTAAATCTTAGAAATGAAAACCAGTTCACAATCAACATTTTAACCTTGTTCACCACGACAAATTAAATTTTTTGCTAAAATTTTTCTGCATGTATCGTTTTGGAATTAAAAATATTTATCATATTTGCTATCAGAGTTTGCACTACAAACAAAGTTATATTACTAATTAATGCATTGATTAACAAATTGTTATTTTTCGATTTGCAAAATAACTTTTTCGATTTGCAAAAATCAAACTTCATTTTAAAACCAATTGCAGCAAGTACCTATTTTATAAATCTTCTTCTTTCTCAAACAATTAAACAACAAAAATTATGGCTTTTAGAGCAGAATTAAACATGGGCGGCAAAACACACGATGTGTTGAATTGCACCTTCACAATGAGCAGGGACACAGATCCTAAAGGCAGACCATC
>JACMRH010000057.1 GCA_014376535.1 Cytophagales bacterium
AGATTTGCTGGGCAAAATTCTTGCTATGTTTTGTTCTAGTTCAAGATTTAAAGAGCCAAAAATGAAAAATGTAGCTAGGCCAATAGTCAGCAACCAAAATATGCTCCTTTTTCTTTTTAAAATTTGAAATAAAGATATAAAAGGGTTAATCATTCAACTGTGAACAGAAATGGGTGACAAATATACGGTTTAGTTGGAATGTTTAGTTTTGGATTTGATTTTGAGATGCGAATCCATTTGTATTAAATGTCAATTAAAACCTGTTTAATTTATTTCAATTTTCTAATTTATTTAATTGAATTATTTAAATTTAAGAATCAAACCAGGCAAATAATATTATGAATTTCAGATTATTATCACTCGCTTTCTATTTGTTTCCATTTTTTCTTAGAGCACAATCAGATAGTGTTATTTCAGAAAAACCTATTTCTAGCCCTGAAATATTGCAGCACTGGTACCGGAATTCCTACCAACCTAAATCAGCAAACAAATCTATTTTGAAAGAGGACAATGCTTCTTATATTTTAAAATTGAACTCCTATAAAAAGGACATGAACTTTCTATATGTTCATTCTTACAGATATCATTACTTTCTACAAATGCCTTATTCCTCAGGTCCTGTGTCTAATTTCAACTCTTATGCAGGAACAAACAATGTATATAACCAGGGATCAATGGATTTGGGCCCTTACTTAGTTGCCAGTGGAATAAATTATGTTTTAGATAAAGCGATTTCAGGAAGAATAAGAAAATAGAGTTCACTAAAATTTCGATTCTTCCAAAATTTCCTGAACACCAATTGATTTTTTAGATCCTAGCTTAAAACAAATATAGGTCAGCAATCCAAATAATACCGAAGCAACAACAGCAAGAACTACACTCCCGATGACATATTGCTTTAATCGCAACTCGATGTCACCTTGTTTTAAATCAAAAGAAAATAAAATAGTATCCTGAATTCCCAGGATTTCAGCACCGATAATTAAGCTGAAATAAATTATAAGAGGTATCAGAGGTGCGATACTGATATTGGCTGCAACCAAAACAAGAGGGATATTTAGTTTGGCAAACCTTGCAATAACAATGGCTGTAACCATCTGAAATCCCCAAATCGGAACTATCCCCATAAAAACTCCAAAAGCCACTGCACAAGCTTTTCTTTCTATAGATTCACCTGGATTGAAAAATATTTCTCTCCATCGCTCTCTCAGGCTTTTTTTTTTAAGCCTCTAATAAATCTTAAAGGAATATGATAGAATATGGCCATGGTCACAAAGACCGAATTCAGAATAGAAATTCTTGTAAAATCTTTAAATGGCCTGAAATGGGTAATTCTTTCGTTTTTAGGTGGATAATAGACATCAATAGGTACACACCCTATTCCCATTCCAGCCCACGAACCACGTACAAGCACTTCAATTTCAAACTCGTACTTACGGGTTAAAAACTTCATTTTTTGAAGTGGAATAAGTGGGTATAAACGGAAACCGGATTGTGTGTCCGGAACGTCAACTCCAGTATTTACTTTAAACCAAAAGTTGGAAAACTTATTCCCAAAGCTGCTCTTTCCAGGAACATTAGTTTGTTCCATATTTCGGGACCCAATAAAAATGGTGTTTTTATCTTTTTCTAAAGCTTTCAAAAATTTTGGTAGATCATAGGCCATATGCTGGCCATCAGAATCCAGGGTGATTGCATAATGATATCCATTACTCAAGGCAAAACGAAATCCGGTTTGAAGTGCAACACCTTTTCCGGCATTTTTTTCGTGCCTTGCAATCTTTAATTGTGGGTATTTTGATAGAATCTCTTCAGTGCTATCTGTACTTCCATCATTTACAATAACAATATCATTTGTATAATTGAAAACGTTCTTGATAACCTGTTCTAATTTCGAAGAATTGTTAAACGTAGGAATAAGAACACAACATTTAAGGCGTGTGAATTCTGTTTTAAAAAAACCAGGATCTTGTAAGACTTCAGACATGGTTTGCGTAAAAAACAGATATTTTAAAACTCGTTATTTCATCAAAGGATAGTTGATGATCAACCCGGTACGTCCCATCTTCCTGACTTTTGATTTTGAAATTGCTTTTTAGGAGAGGTGTGGTTTCCGGATTTACCATTGCCATAAATTTTATCTGAACAGCTCTGATAAAAGTCATCTTTCTATCCAGGTATTTCTCCGTTAAGTGATGAGTTAACTGAACCATGCATGCACCTGGCAATATTGGAATTTGAGGAAAGTGGCCTTTGAAAAGGGGATGAGCCGGATCTATAATTATTTGAGATTCAGCTCCTTCTTCTTTTTTGGACCAATTTTCTATTTTGTAAAACACAATTTTTTATTTAAGTCAAGAAATATTAACCTTAGATTCTAAGATTATTTACTCTTTTGCCAAAGTTAAATCAATCTTCAATTTGAAGTGATGATGTTTTAAATTTAAATTTTCAGGTATTCCGTTTTGGTAATTAGTTACCAACACGCTTACATCTCTGCCTCCACTCGAACTTGTTGTAATTAATTCTTTTAATTGATTATCAGCATTGAATATATAGAACAAGCTCACTTTCTTGTATGGAGTTCTTATAGTAGTCTGATTTGGTTCTTTTAATATACTGTTTGGCTTATACTTTTTATGTGTACCAAAAGTGAGTAGCCTTAAATCGTTTGCCAGGGTTCTCAGGACAATAGGTTTGTCTATTTGCTTGGCCCGTTCGTGGACAATAAAAGTATCAGGCAAAAGATCCATATCAAATAACTTCAAAGCTCCTTGTGCGAGAAATGTTGTCTTGTAATAATAATCCGACATTTTTTTTACAAATAAGATACCTTTTATTTCTCTACCGTAAATGACCGCTTTCGTGTAAAATTTTAAACTGCTGTCTGTAAAATTATCTTTCCAGTAAATGCTGATTTTTAAACTGTCAAAAGTCTGTACTTCCTGTTTTTGGATGGTCACAGGTTTGCTGGAATTGCAACCTGAAAAAACTATAAAAAAGCTGATACTAACGAACCACAAAAACTTCATCAGCTATTTTAGAATTAATTTCTGTCTTATCGAATTTCATTTTAGTAATGTCTCCTGATTTTTCATTCATTTCCAGTTTTGCGACATTAAGGTTTTCTCGGTTTAAGTAGATGTTTATTGCCGAAAAATTGCCTTTTGTTAAATCAGCAGGCAGTAATTCAAGAAGAAAGGATTCTTTGTTTTCAAAATATTTTATGGTAAATTCTTTAGAACTATCAAAATCTCCTTTTATGCTCCCTAACAGAATGTCATTTAAATTTGAAAAGGTTTTATCAGCTCCAATGTTTATTTTGGTCAGCTTTTTACCGTCTTTAATATAAAGTCTGTCACCGTTTATTACAATAATGTAAGAAAAAGGCGATGTATAATCGATACGTATTTTTTTGCCTTCTTTAATCTGCATAGTTCCTTTACTTACAGATTTATCTTTCATAAAGCTTAAATGCTTTTCCTGAACAAAGTTGCTTTTGATAGTCTTGGTTGTTTGGTGTTTTTCTTTCAGAACTCTTTTTAATCCATCAATATCTTTTACTGAACTAAAGCCTGGAGCCTGTGCGAATGAATTCGCCCAACTAAAAAGGAGTGAAATATATATAATATTAATAATCAGTGATTTAAACATCAATCTTTTCATAAGCTTTAATATTTAATATGCTATCAACTCTGTCACATGCAATTCCCGATTCATTTGCAACAGACAAGAATTGATCTAATATTTGAGTTGTTGCCTTCAAATTATCATGAAATAAAATTATATCTCCTGCTTTTAAATTCCTGGTCACTCGATTTAATATAGCCTGGCTGTTATTTGAAACAGTGTCTAAGGAGCGTTTGTTCCATCCCACACATGACAAACCCAACATTTTAACTGATCTTCCTATCTTTGGATTCGTCACACCAAAAGGCGGACGAAATAACAATGGTTTATTTTGAATACAATTAGCAATTGTATAAGAGGCTTTCAATAAATCCTCATTAATTTTTTGTGTGCCTAACATAGGAAACAGATTACTATGCGAAAAAGTGTGGTTTCCTATCAGATGACCTCCCTGATGAATCTTTTTTATAATTTCCGGATATTTTTCTGCTTCCGATCCAATACAAAAAAACGTAGCCTTTACCTTCCACTTGTCGAGTACTTCCAAAACGTCCAAAGTGTTTGGAGAAGGGCCATCATCAAATGTTATGGCAATGCGATTTGTATTATTTGGTAGAGAATTGATGCTTTTAAAAAAGAAATTGAGCTGTATAAAAAAACTCCCACAAAGTACCACTATGATATAAACCACAAAAAATAATAGCCAGTAAAATAAAGCGGCCTTTAACACGATAAGACAGATTACCAATAATGCAGAAAAGAAATTGGTATTTCTGAAATTAAACATTTTGTAAAATGAAAAAGGAATGTGATGTTCCTTTGAAATGATTGTAGACCAAAACAGTTTTGGCTTTAGAATTGTTATTTTTTAAGTAAAACCGTTTGTCAGGTACTTCACCTGAAAGTAATTTACAAGCCAGGATCATTCCAAACGCAGAAGCTGTAAAGCTTTCTCCAACCAGATTTTTGAATTGTAAAACGCTGGAGTGAGAGAATAATTCTTCCTTTAGTTGCTGATAATGAGGTTCAGTTAATCCAGGATTATTTCCTAAAACAATAGTATCGACTTCATTTGGTTCAATACCCGCACAAAAAAGTACCCTGTTACATTCTAATACAACATCTTCATAACTAACTTCTTCTGCAAGAGAGGATGATCCTAAAAGACGTATAGAATTTTCGTGAAGTTTTGAATTGGCTATTATAAAGTAATGGACACCTTCACCTGCAACTGGTTCCTCCTTATTTGTTTCAGAATGAAATGTCTTGATTTTTTGAGTAATTCTTAAAGTACTTTCCGGGATTTCATCTACAGCTCCAACCAGCACATTTTCAGTACCTTCTTCTACTAATAAACATGCATCTTCAAGCGCTCTTTCGAAAGATAAACCTCTGTGTGAATAAGTATTGTTATACCCATGACATTTTAACATGATTGCTATCTGCCCACTTATCGTATTGTGGGTAGACTGAATAAAGGAGGTAGGAGAGTGGAGGCCTGCCTCTTCATCAAGCATATTCCCTAAAAACTTTTCAGTGTCACTCAAACAGCCTAGGCCAGTTCCTGTTATTATGGCATCTGGCACGATTAGGTTGGCATCTTCAAGACACATTTTAGCCCCAACTAAAGCTATTCTTTGGATTTTACCCAGACGGCGTACAGAACCTGTATCAATATAGTTTTTGTAGTCAGGCTCCACACATCTGTACACATCACCTTCTTCATCTAAATCCTTAATGGGATTTATGCTACTGAAACCGTTTATGTAAATTTCCTTTCTTAGCATGCTGAAAAAACTAAACTACTGTTGTTACCTCCAAAACCAAAGGAATTTGATAATACATGCTTTATTTCAAACTGGTTTTCGAAAACAGTTTGGGGTATTAATCCAGTTTCATCCATTTTATCCTGAAAGTGAAGATTAGGGAAAACTATATTATCCCGGATAGATAGAGCCGAAAACACAGCTTCAATACCTCCTGCGGCTCCCAGAGTATGTCCTGTAAAAGCTTTGGTTGAACTAAAGGGTGGCATAATTTCCCCAAAAACCCTCTTCATTGCCATGCTTTCCGACAAATCGTTATTTGGTGTTGCAGTACCGTGAGTGTTGATGTAGGAAATATCATTCGGATACAAACCAGCCAATTCCAATGCCTGAGAAATCGCTAACCAAGCGCCGTTGCCGTCTGCAGAAGAGGCAGTTTGATGAAACGCATCACAAGTATTTGCATATCCGCTTAATTCACAAATAGGTGTTCTGTTTTCTTTATCAAGAATTTCTTCAGACTCGAGAACAACATAACCTGCACCTTCTCCCAAATTAAGGCCTTTCCTATGTTGGTCGAAAGGTTTGCAATGTTCATCCGATAAGATCATCAGGGACCGAAATCCACTTAAAGTAAATCTTGCCAGAGCATCTGTTCCACCAGCAATAACTCTTTGCAGTTTACCTGACTTTATTAATCTTGCACCCAACATAATAGCATTGGCAGCTGAAGAACAAGCTGTACTTATAGTAGAGGAATAAGCACGCGTTCCTAAATATTCAACTATTTTGTTGGTGCTGTCGCCGCAATCGTGAACGAATGCATCATGTAAATTAAATTTTCCTTTTCTTCTTATGAATCCGTCATACAGGTATTCACCTTTATCCATTCCGCCAACGCTGGTTCCCGAAATAACCCCAATTCCCAAAGGTGATTCTAAAAGTCCCGCAGAACTTAAAGCTTCTTTAGCAGCCATTAAAGCAAGTAAGGAAGTCCTTGAATAAGATTGTTTAGTTTTTATCTGAAGCAGGGATTTTAATTCTTCATTAGAAAATCTAACTTCTCCAAGGGGAAATTGATCCTTTAGTAAAGTCTTTAATATTTCTGGATGGCGAACAAATGTTTTGCCTGTCGAAAAGGATTTTAAGGTTTCGTCTACTCCAGCTCCCATGGCTGAAATAATGCCTAAACCTGTAACATAAACCTTTGAGGGCATTTTAAATATTATTTTGTTTAGATTCAGTAAAGTAAAATCGTAGGTTTTCTTTAGTAAAATCTGCAATCCTTTTTTCCTTGTCCTTGCCTACTAAAATCAATGTTGCGTGGGATTGATCATTTTTAACTTCAATCCACCCACAAATGGTAACTTCAGTTAATCCAGAATTTATCCAGGCTGAAATAGTTACAAATATTTGATCTATTTCAGGTCTTTCGGATAGAAGACAAAGATTTTCTCCTTTAAACCCGTTTCTGATACAAATTTCCCCTATCACAATATTGGGCAAAGTGTAAACAAATAATCCTGGGCTAGGAAAGTAATTTTCAGTGCTTTGTATTGTTTCCTGAAATTTAATATCTGAATCGAAACTGCCTGAAAAAGTATTTACGAGTACCGCGACCTGGCTTGATTCAATTTGAATCAACTCTGCATTGTTTTTGACTAATAATTCAGTACATAAAAAACCCGTTTTCGAAATAGGGTCCATTTTAAAAAACTTAGGATAAGAGATTCCAAGTTTTTGAAAACATTCGTTTAACCTTTCATCTGTAGGTTCTAATAAGCTCTTGAACTGAGCATTACCATTAAAGGAAAGCTCTCCATTTTTATAAGAGGAAACTGAGTAAATGAATTTATCAGTCATCGGTTGAAAGTATTAAAGCAGCATTGCAACCTCCAAAACCTGAGGCAGTTTTTAATGCATGAGAAGTTCGCAATGCCTTATTATACTGTGAGATATTCAAAGGAACACTAATTCCATGCTCACTGTAACCAATAGAACCAAGTATTTCCTTTTTATAAAAACATTCTGCCGCAATAGCAGACTCTATTAAACCTGCTGCACCATATGTGTGTCCTAAATAACCTTTGAGGCTATGCAAATTTGCTTCTTGTAAACCTGATAGAGTAATGGCCAAACCTTCAGACTCATCATTGTATAAAGTGGCAGTTCCATGCGCATTGATATAACCAATATCTTTCTTATCAATTTTAGCAAGTTTAATTGCTTTTTCAATGGCAATATTTAAACCTTCTCCTGTTCTGGAAGGTCCTGAAATATGGTTTGCATCGTTTGAAGTTGCTGCCCCTGAAATATAAACCGGACGATCTAAGTCTGGCTTTTGCCTGCTTAAAACCAAGACCCCACAACCTTCTCCCGGAGAAAGACCCAATCTGCTTTTGTCAAATGGCCTGCAAGGGAAAGGACTAATTGCATTTAAACTGTTAAATCCTGACACAGTAAATTCTGAAAGCGTGTCTCCTCCACAAACAATGGCTTGTTCAAATTCACCCTCTTCTAACATGTTTTTTGCCAGAATCATAGCAGAAATACCAGATATACAAGCATTAGAGATGACTAGAGACGTATTTGGGTTTTTGAAAAAAGTGGATACTGCCTGAGCCATGGATGGCAATGATAACCTGATATCATCAGGATTTTCAACCAAAAGATCAATATTTCCTTTTGTTGTTGAAAAGACAAAAATGGTAGATTTATCAGATAAGTCTATAAAAGTCTTATCCTGAATATTTGCTATGGTAGCAACCATCATTTTTTCCAGTCTTGTAAGGCCGGAGTCATTCAAAAATGATGTATGCTTTAAAAATAATTCTTCAGATATTGAACTTGAGAAGAAATTTTTTAGCCTTATATTTTCACTGTTGGTAAGTTTAATTGCTGACTCACCAGCATTCATTCTTTGCCAGTTAATTTCAGTTCCTAAACCAAAAGGTGTGAAAATACTGCTTGCTGAAATGTAAGTCTTAGAATGCAAACGGTTATTTTTTTAGAAATTTCAATTTCCAGTCATGAAAAAAATCCGGAACAATTAGGCTTAGTTCCCCTTTTGTACTTAAGAATACCTGTGTCGTTTCCCCGGTTGCTACTATTTCCTCAAATCCTTTTCTTTTTATTGTATATTTGAAAATAAGTTTGGCTGCGTCAGAAGGTACATAAACAGCCTCGACTATGGCAGTGTCTCCAAATTTAAGAGGCCTTTTATAATCAACATTGAGTTTAACGATTGGAATAGAAAAACCCTTTTCATAGACTTGTAAATAGCCGAGGCCATATTTTTCTCCAAATGCCTGACGCCCTTCTTCAAAATAGTTTACATAATGGCCATGCCAGACAATTTGAAGCATATCAGCTTCATTAAATCTAATTACAATTTCTTTGCTGGCTTTTAATTCCATTCTATAAAGTTGTTCCGTTAAGTACAATTTTCATTTCAGCTGAAGCAATTTCTTGTCCATTCAGGAAAACGGAACCTGAAATTAAAGTTATGCCGAAAACTTCATTTTCAATTGAAATTCTGGTATTTATAGTGTCACCTACTTTCGGAAATTGAAATACTTGAAGGTTTTTCACAGCCCCAATAAATCCTGGTGGAACTGGTTTATTTAACAACATACATTCATAACCTACTTTTGATGCAGCTGTTTGAGCGATATTTTCCATTAAACCTGCTTCTGTGAAAATCCCATTTTCAGAAAACATATTATCAGGTTCAATTGTTAAAGAAGTTCTGGTTTCTTTTTCATTACAGTCAATTAAAGTATCGATCATTACAACCGGATAACGTTGTGGGATAAACTTTAATATATCTTCTTTTGTAGCGATCATTTCTTTCCGCATTTAAATAAAGTATGGCTTATTCCAATCCCATCTATTTCTTCCAAAACTTTTAAGCCAGCTTTCTCCAAGCAGTTTTTCATATCGTCAGAATGGTACATTTGGCTGTTTCCATTTGCAATACAGGTAAAATACAGAGAGGTTTGCTGCAGGCAAAATGCTGATGCCTCATATTTTTGCCTGTTCCAATAAGTTTCCAGTATAAAGAGTTGGTCTTCATCTTCCATGGCTTCATGTGCCCTTGATAAAATGGAAACAATCTCATCCTGAGAAAAACAATCCAGGAATTGGCTCATCCAGATTACATTATTTCCTTTTGGTAATTTTTCAGAAGGATTTAATAAGTTGATAGCATGAAAATTTATTCTGTCTGCCAAGCCATGTTGGGTAATATTATTTTCAGCCATTCTTAACTGACCAGGTAAATCGGCAATGGTAACTTTTACATCAGGATCAAAAGTGGTACATTGAATAGACCATTTACCTGTGTTTCCACCTACATCTAATAGTGTACCTGGTTTGTCTTTGAAAACAATTGGCAAAACCTGTTTGAAAGCATTGTCAGAGTAAAAATGGTCAAAGTCAAACCAACTTTTTTTAGCTCCTTCTGGTAAGATTGAAAGCCCTTCATAAAGTGTCTTCCAAGGCCCAAGTACTTTTAGTCCCTCAGGCTTCCCATTTTGTATTGATTCTTTTAGATTATAAAAACCGAGGTAATTTATATCCTGTACAAAATCCATATTTATCCTTGTCATTTCATCATGAAGGATAAAATAACCTGTTTTGGTTAAAGTGTATTTGTTTTCTTTTAACAAGAATAAGCCTATTCCTAATCCTGCTTCAATAAGTACTTTAATTCCATACTCAGAAATGTCCAGTTTGTCAACTATCTCTTCGAGTGTTACACCATTTTTGCCTGAATCTTCTACAGTTTGTAGGATTTTTAAATCTCTTAACGCCCTGGTAGCCTGAAATACAAATGGAGCAAATGCAATTTTTTGTGCCTCGAAAAGTGCTTTTGAGGCAGACAAAGTATTATTTTCGTAAAAACCCATTAAAAATATTTTTAAATTATAATTTAATTTAGACTCCAGAAATCATAGTAATTAAACCATTGAACCGGGTGATTTTTTATTTTCTCTTCCATTTCCACTTTAAATTCATTCAGTGCCCGAAGTACCAGGCTATGTTTAGATATTAATTTGGATGCAGTATATACAATAGGTTTAGTTGCCGAGAATTGGTAATGTGTTAAGGATTCTTTCATCGCAAATACATAGCTAACAGGCACTTTCATGCTGACTGCCAAAGCAAAGGGACCTTCTGGAAAATTTGCCGGTTTGCCTAAAAAATCAGTACAAAGTTTTTTCGACCATGGCATGTATCGGTCGCCATGCATGCAAATTATTTCTCCTTTGGATAATGCTATAGAAATTTCATAAATGTGTGAAAAATCGTCTTTTAACACTATCACATTCATACTGTTACTGCCTTTTACACCTTCCAAATACGATTTAATCTTTTCATGCTCTGCAACATGCATCACCACATGGATTTTTGCTTTTATTCTATATAGTAAATGACCAGCAATTTCCCAGTTTCCAATATGGGCACTTATTAAAATTCCCCCTTTATTCTCTTTCACCATCTGATGAAGATAATCTTCACCTTCAAAATCATAAGAAAATTTCTTGCTTAGGCCAGCAATTACTGCTACACGGTCTACTAAAGTTTGACCAAAAATAAAATAATTTTGATAGAGGGTAAAAATTGACTTTATAAAGCCAAACTCTATATGGTTTCTAAGATACTTATAAATATGTTTTGATGACTTTATGGAAAACAGATAATAGTAAGTAGATACAAAAAGCAATACAAAATAAGCTGGCAACAAGCCTCCATACCTTAGCAAGAGCACAAATATTTTGTAACCAAGCAAACCAGCATGGGATTTACCGTCCCATTTTGCCATCAGGCAGGTTGTTTTACTTCGTTTACTTTAGAAATGATGTAGTTGTAAAAGTCCTCAAATGTATTGATACCAATAAAATCTTCGCCTTTTACTTTAAATCCAAAGTTACTTTCAATAACGACTACTAAATCTACATAGTCAAGACTATCTAACTCCAGAACATCTTTTAAAACCGCATCTGGGGTGATTTTGTCAGCTTCAACTTCAAATTCTTCTACCAAAAAACCATTTATTTTGGTTATGATATCTTCGTTACTCATGATATTTTATTTGTATTTCTTAATTATTATAGAAGAATTTGTGCCACCAAATCCAAATGAATTTGAAAGTAAAAGGTCTATATTTTTGTCAACCGTTTTGGCAGCAATATTTATTTTTGCTGAGTGCTCGTCCGGAGTTTCAAAATTTATATTGGGGGCTACAAAAGAATTATTCATCATGATAGTAGAATAAACAACCTCACTTGCGCCAGCCATCCAACATTCATGTCCTGTCATAGATTTAGTTGAACTTACCAATGGCCTGTATTCTCCAAAAACCTCATCAATAGCTTGAGCTTCGCAAGCATCACCTACTGGGGTAGAAGTTGCATGGGCATTGATGTAGTCTATTTCAGAGGCTTTTACGCCTGCATTTTTTAATGCTAATTTTAAAGATCTGGCCGGACCTTCTACATTCGGCTGAATTATATGGTCGCCATTTGAAGAGAAACCATATCCGATCACCTCTCCAAGAATATTAGCTCCTCTTTTTTGAGCAGATTCTAAACTTTCAAGTATAACAGTTGCTGCGCCACCGCTTGGCACAAGGCCGTCACGGTCTTTATCAAAAGGCCTCGAAGCTTTAGTAGGGTCATATTCTCTTATGGAAAAAGCACTCAGGCCATCGAAACTCCCCATTACAAACTGATTTATCTCCTGGGCACCGCCGCAAACAACACAATCCTGCCAACCATTTTTTATAAACAAATATCCCAAACCTATGGCATGCGAACCACTTGCACAAGCTGCAGAAATGGTCATGTTTATTCCTTTCAATTTAAATATAGTGGCCAGGTTCATTGTCACAGTTGAATTCATTGACTGAAAAATAGAACCAGATCCAATTAAAGTATTATCGCCTTTTGCTTTTGCCATTTCATGCGCTTCGATAACAGCTTTTGCTGAACTATCATTTCCAAACAGAATTCCAACTTCATTTTTTGCAAAGAATTCCTCGGTAATACCAGCCTGCGCCAGTGCTTCTAATGTAGACACATAAGCGTACTCAACTTCCTGGGCCATGCCTACACGCATTCGACGGTCAATCTTGCCTTTTAATTGGGGCATTTCTACCATGCCTGTTAATGCAGACCTAAAACCTAGGGATTTACGGGGCTCATCGTAAATTATGCCTGATTTGCCTTGATAAAGTGAGTTGCGAACTTCATCTTTATTTAAGCCTATGCAGGAATAGATTCCAAGACCTGTTATTACAACTCTATTCATAATATTAAGAGTATAGCCCTCCGTTAATTGATATTACTTCAGCAGTTATGTACCCAGCTTTATCAGAGGCAAGAAACCCAACCAGTTCGGCAACTTCATGAGGTTCTCCGAATCTGTTCACGGGAATCATTCCCTTCATATCTTTTTCACTAATGTCCTGGGTCATGTCAGTCCGAATAAATCCGGGAGCAATTGCATTTACTGTAATTCCTCTTCGTCCAACTTCCTGGGCAAGAGCTTTTGTAGCACCTATAACCCCAGCTTTTGCAGCTGAATAGTTAACCTGGCCAGGGAGGCCTTTCAATCCTGATAAAGAAACAATATTTATTATTCTACCATATCTTTTGACAAGCATCCCATTTAAAACCTGCTTGGTCACATTATAAAATCCACCAAGGCTGGAATTAAGAACACTGTTCCAATCTCCAGGTTCAAGCCACATCATTAGAGTATCTTTTCTGATGCCGGCGTTATTTACCAGGATTTCAATTGGTGTATCTTTATTTGATTCCACCCAAGCACCTAAAACTGAGGTAACTTCTGTGAAATCTCCAACATCAAACTTTAATATTTCTCCATCAGATCCTTTTTCGCGAACTAAAGAAAGAGTGTTTTCAGCTTCTGTTGTATTTGATATATAATTTATGATTACAAAATAGCCCATTTCAGCTAGTTTGATACAAATTGCTCTTCCAATTCCGCGGGAGCCTCCAGTAACTAAAGCAATTTTTTTCAATATAATTTTAATGTAAGCGAGTGATTTTTTATTAAGAAGAAGGAATAATCAGTAAAATTAGAAATAGTCAGGCAAAACTGCAACCCTAAGAGTTACATTCTGAAAATTTAAAATTGGATAAAACTGTTGAAGATATTGCTTTCGCTAATTTCAATTTTCATATTATGAATATCTTCATAATATGTCCTGTCTTCTTTGCCAGGCATATAAATTGTTCTTAATTTTTCAATAATATTCTTGCTAAACACTGATAAACCTTCATTTTTTCCTGAAATTTCGAAGGCTTGAGTTAGCATGATCATTTGAATTGCCATCACTTGAAACCCATTTTGAATAACTTTCGACGTCATTGTTGCAGCATTCATTCCCATACTTACTATATCCTGATTGTCACCATTATTTGGAATGCTATGAAGATACATTGGGTAAGAAAGTGTCTGGCTTTCAGCAGTAGTAGAGGTTGCAGTAAATTGAAGTGCTTGTAAACCAAGGTTTAAACCAAGCGTTCCCATATTGAGAAAGGGAGGAAACTTTTCATTTAACTTGCTGTTCAATAAATAATTTATCTGTCTTTCTGCCAGCATGGTCAATTTTGTGATTGCAATTTTAAGTTTGTCCATTTCTAATGACACATAATCGCCATGAAAATTACCTCCGTGGTAAACGTTTCCGCTTACTGCATCCACAATAGGATTGTCGTTAGCTGAATTCAATTCATTGATTAAAACCTTTTCTGCATTAATTATTGTATCAAATATAGGACCCAGTATTTGCGGTACGCACCTAATGGAATAATATTCCTGGACCTTTTCCCCAAAGAAGGTATCTGACCTTTCTACATAAAGATGCTCATCTCTTTTCTTAATTATTTTGCTATCCTCTAAAAGTGAATACATCAAAGACGCAATTTTTTGCTGTCCATAATGTCCTTTTGCTTCATTTAGCTTAGAAGAAAAATGGTCATCAAAAGATTCAACTAATTCATTGATAAGAGATGCTGCTGCGATGGAGGCAGAGAGTAACTTTTTGGCTTCAATAACATTGATTAGGCCCATTCCTGTCATGGCAGAAGTACCATTCATTATCCCAAGGCCTTCTCTGATATAGATGTTTATAGGTTGCAAACCAGTTAAAGCAAAAATTTCTTTTGCTGGCATTTTATTGCCATTGTAAAAACCATGTCCTTCGCCTATCATAAATAGTGCGACATGAGCAAGCTGTACAAGGTCGCCACTTGCACCAACACCACCATGATCATAAATAACAGGAACTGCCTCTTTATTGATTAATTCAGACAAAAGAATAATTACACTTGGGTGAACACCAGATTTTCCCTGAAGAAAGGAATATAACCTGGCAAGGAGGCATGCTTTGGCCTGTAAAGGGCTGAGTATATTTCCTGTACCTGTACAGTGGCTTCTAATAAGATTATATTGAAGTTGAATGGCATCTTTTTCGTCCACCCTGTATTGAGCCATAGGGCCTAGGCCAGTGTTTATGCCATAAATCACCTTGTTTTTAGAAAACTCATTTAAAAAGTTATAAGCATCCTCAACAGGTTTTAAAGCTTTTGAATCAAGAGCTATCTTTTTTCTGTTAAATAAAATTTCCCTTACGTCGCCCAGATTTAGAGGCATTTTCAAAATTTCAGACATTAATATTTTTATTTTTTTCTTTTTGGAGTAACCTCTTTTTTCCAGCGGGCCCATCTTTCAGAAGATCCTGTCATGGTAATGTGAATACATTTAGCCCAATAATTTCTCAATCCTCCGCCAGAAGGATTCGCTTCCATGGTTTTAAGAAAAATTATATTTTTCGTGCTCATGTCGAAAAATGTAACGTGGATAATTGATTTCTTAAGAAGTTTATTAAAGGTTTCAACTACGTATACCAACCCTATTCCAGACTTGCCTTTTGTATCGTAATTATGAATAGCACTCTGTATTTTTTCCAATGTTAATCTTGGAGCAATTCCATTTATCAATATTTTTTCCGGGTTTATAAGGGCATTTAACCTCTCAACTTCTGATAGATCATAATCTACAAACTTCTTTTTGTAAAATTTTGCCACATTATATTTTGGATTTTCCTGTATTACTATATCGTTCCATGCCCTGAAATAGTGATCCCTAAGCTTGGCGGCATCTTTGTCAGTCGAATATTTTATATTATCAAACGGGCCTACTAATTGTGCCAAAGTAAAATTTAATCCATACCAGGTAAGAGACTCCACTCTGAAAACATCTTCGGATCTGAAAACAGCTTGGGCTTTGATTTGGAAAATCAAAGCGTAAAATAATAGTACAAAGATTATTCTTTTCATGCAGAATGGTTTTAATCTGCAAAAGTATCAGATTGTTATTCGATTATCTACAAAATCTATTGGTTTTCTTAATTTTGGATTGTTTTTTACTGCTTGTATTTCTGATTTTGTATTGAAAGTTAATTTAGGGACAATACGAAGGTGAGAACGGAATGAATCTGCAATAATTTTTTCAACTTCAATAGACATAGATTTTATAGCCATATGTACTATAAGATCATCCATCCCAAAATTATCTGTTGTTACTTCTATATAGTAATCATCTATATAAGAGAGACCTTGTAGCGTTTGTCTGATGGCATCCGGGTAAAGAGTAGTCCCTTTGTATTTAATCATTTGCTTGTTTCTCCCAATTATTGGCCCAATTCTTAGGCTAATTTCTCCACATTCACATTTTTCAGTGTGGATTATTGCCATATCACCAGTTTTGAACCGTAAAAGGGGAGTAGTTTCCAAACCTAAATTGGTAATAGTAATATCACCAGGAATTCCAGGTTTTGCTGGCTTATTGTTCTCATCAAGACATTCTACAATAATAAGTTCCGGGTTTAAATGGCCTCCTTTACCAAATTCACATTCAGTAAAAGCGGTGTTCATTTCTGTGGAAGCATATGTTGAATATAATTTTATGGGCCATTGATCTGTTATGCTTTTTGCCAGAGCATTTTCTTCTAAAGTTCTTGTTCTTAAAGATTCGCCAACGCACAGTGCTTTTTTAATGCTACTCTTTTTAAAATCAATATTATGACTTTGGGCAAATTCAATAAGTTTTAAAATAAAAGAAGGTACAGCAATAATGATAGTCGGTTTTAGTTTTAGTATTGTCGACCATTGAAATTCTGGAAGTCCTGGACCAGTTTTAATGATGGTTATTCCAGCTTTTCTTGCACCCAGGCTGTAAGCATTGCCGGCCATAAAACATTTATCACTGGTAACAGTCAATAAGGCTACATCTCCTTTTTTTGCGCCAATTCTTTTAAATGACAAGAATTCATTGTAGGCAAGTCTTTGAAGATCATTTTCTGATAACGGAAAAACAACAGGATCGCCAAGGGTACCAGAAGTGGTAAAATACTCTGCAATGTCTTCCTTAGGAATGCACAGAATGTCATTATCAGGATTCTGAAGATCTTCTTTATTCGTTACAGGCAAAAGATCAAGATCTTCGATGGACTGAATATTTTCTGGATTTATGCCTTTTGACTTAAATTGGTTTTTATAATAGGATGAATGAGTATTAAGATATTGTAGTTGAATTCTTAGCTGTTCTTCCTGAAATTGTTTGATTTCTAAATTCGATTTGAACGTTTTTCCCTGAGAGAACATGCTAATAGTAATAAAAAAA
>JACMRH010000503.1 GCA_014376535.1 Cytophagales bacterium
ACAGTTTCATCAACTTCAACTTTGCCTGAAATTTTAAAATTACCACTGCTTTGCATAGCATTCATAACCTTATGTTTAAATAACCAGCAAGTCTTCTGTCTTAAACCTAATTTTCTACTCAACTCCGTACTAGCAATGCCTTTGCTATTTGTGCTGATATAGTAAACAATGTAAAAAGCTTTTAATAATGAAAACTTTACATTATGAAAAACAGTCCCACTCGTAGGTGATATTAAACGATTACATTTTGTACATTGAAGAATATATTCTTTATTCCCATTGCAGTATCTTGTATTGCCACAACCAGGGCATATAAATCCATTTATCCATTTTTGCTCATACAGATAAATCAAACATGATTTATCATCTGGAAATCTTTCCTGAAATTCAAAAATTGTTAAGCTTTCAAAGCGTTGCTCCATAATATATTTTTTAATTCCACAAAAATACTCATATATTTGATATTTGATATAAGCCTAATTCAATAATACAATTTACGAGTGGAGTTGAGGTAACTTTGCAAGTCCTCGACTTGTTTAAAATTGTTGATTCTTGAATGATAGATATTTAAAATACTTATCTCCCCACATCAAAACATCAACAACCTGTGGAACTCTTCCATCGTTTTAGACTCTGAAAATTTTCCGCCATACTCGGCTGTAGTGGTATTGCTGGTATCGTCTTTTATACCGCGACTGGCAACACACAAATGCTTTGCATTGATGATTACAGCTACGTCTTCGGTATTCAGCGCATTTTTAAGTTCGTTGGCAATCTGCATAGTAAGACGCTCCTGCACTTGAGGGCGCTTGGCGTAATATTCAACAATGCGGTTGAGTTTTGAAAGACCTACCACCTTGCCATTTGGAATGTAAGCAATATGTGCCTTGCCAAAGAAAGGCACAAAATGGTGCTCGCAATTGGTATAAAATGAAATGTCTTTTTCAATCAGCATTTCATTGTACTTAAATTTGTTTTTAAAATGAGAAATCGAAGGTTTGTTTTCCGGATTCAGTCCCCAGAACATTTCCTTGACATACATTTTAGCCACACGTCTCGGTGTGCCATGCAGACTGTCATCGGAAAGATCCAGTCCAAGGATCTCCATAATTTCTTTAAAATGAGTTTCTATTTTGGCGATTTTGGATTCGTCATCAATGTCAAACGCCCCTTTTTTCATGGGTGTATCGTTTGTAAAATGGAGGTGGTCATCTCCGTGTGCTTCTATTTGTTCGTGATCGTTATTTTCCATCAAATTCTACAAAATTTCTATCTGTTTCATAAAGCCTCACTGACAGTTCAAGATTGTTGCTGATATGTGCTCTGAGCTTTTGCCAGATTACAATTACAATATTCTCTGCAGTGGGATTTAAATCCTTAAATTCAACTGTATCCATGTTAAGGTTCTTGTGGTCGAACCTGTCCTCTATTTCTTTTCTGATAATGTCTTTCAGTATTTTGGTATCAATTACAAAGCCTGTTTCAGGATCTACTTCACCTGTCACTTTCACTTCCATATTATAATTATGTCCATGAAAACTGGGATTGTTACAAAGTCCGAATACTTCGGTATTCTTTTCATCGCTCCACGATTTAACATGCAATCTGTGTGCTGCATTAAAATGCGCTTTTCTGAATACTGAAACTTTCATAATGCAAATTAAGAGATTAATTGTTATAACATCATTATAGATTTTGTTGATAGGGTTCATGTCTTCGCCTTGAATTTTATGGGAGAGTAAAAAAATATTAACAATAAAAA
>JACMRH010000504.1 GCA_014376535.1 Cytophagales bacterium
AGCAAAAGAAAAATCAGGATAAAAAATCAGATCAGGAAAATAAGGAATCCGAAAAAAAAGATAAAAAAGAAGACGGAGAAAAAAATAAAGGAGAAAAGGAAAACGATAAAGGGAAACAAGGCGAGAAGAACGATCAAAAAAAGGACGACAAAGGAAATCCTGACAAAAATAAAGAAGGCGAAGAGGGCAAAGAAAAAGATAAAGAAACCGAGAAAAAACCAGGAGAAAAAGAAGACAACAAATCATCTAAAAATAAAGAAGATGAAAATAGTAATGAGAAAGGTAAAGCTGATAAAGCCAGCGAAAAAGGGGATAAAAAGAAAAACACAGAAACTCCAAATGTATCTGCAAACAAAGAACAGTTAAAGAAAATGAATATGACCGAACATCAGGCCAAAGCAATTTTAAATGCTATGCGTCAGGGAGAAGTCCAATATATTCAACAAGTGAAACGTACATCAGGAAAGAGACAAAAAGAGAAACCTAAAAAAGACTGGTAAAATTTTTATATCAATTTCGTATGAAGGGCGATGCCTGCGGCCCGGGCTCTTTGTTACAAACTTTTTGCTGCAATGATTAGGAAAATTGAAATATCAATGATGCAAAAAGATTTTTCACGCCGATCCCTATCGCTGAAAGTGGCATGTGTATGGCTTAGTACTTTCATACTCTGGTTTATAGTGTATAAAAGTGGCCTTTGAAGAAAGGGTGTTAAGAATTTCTTTTATGAGGGTGGGAAAAGAAAGACGGCCAGTCTGATAGCCTGATCTTGTTGGTTCTTTTGAATCCGCCAGTTCGCAGGATTTCGAGCATGGGAAAGAAATTTAGCCCTTTATTCAACAGCCTTGATTTTTGGTTACTTTTTCATCAAGGAAAAAGTCATAAGGAGAAATGCTCGAAGCAAAGTGGTGGAGTACATCAGATATTAGTTACTTACATTTTGTAATAATCAAAACTGATCAGCGATAGATCTTATTTAATAAAATTTCTAAATAAATATTTGAATCATAATTTGAAAAGGCTACTTTTGCAGACTATTTAAAAAATCAGTCATGGGAGTTACTCAATTAGCTAGAAAAAGTCGCGTAAATAAGACTCGTTCGAGACAAAGAAAACAACTACTTAAGTTGTTAACTGCTCAACCAGTAATCAAAAACGTAGATGTTGAAGCTATTAAATTAGAATTTGCTAGCAAAAAAGCTGCAGCTGCTACCCCTGTTGCAAAAATGAAAGTTACAGATACACCTGCTACTTCAGCAGAATAATTTTACACGATATCTTTAAAAACACCCGGCAACATCAGTAGGGTGTTTTTTTTGTTTTACATTATCATTGATCGTTTCCCCAATTCGATCACCTGCATATCAAATAATTTCCCCTGGTCTATTTTAAATCTCAGTAAAGTTCTCACATGGTGAAAGCCATGAATTCCAGCAGCCCCCGGATTTAAATACAGCAAAGGTTTATAAATAGGGTCACTTATAACCTTCAATATATGAGAGTGTCCGCAAATAAAAATGGCTGGATTTACCTCATGAATAGTCGTCTTAACTCTAGCATTGTACTTCCCGGGTGATCCACCAATGTGTGTCATATACACTTTCATACCTTCGCAATCAAAAACCAGGTCTTCAGGAAGCATTTGTCTTACCACACCTCCATCTATATTTCCATATACAGCCTTTAAAGGTTTAAATAATTTTAGTTTGTCTAAAATATCCTCTGATCCTACATCACCAGCATGCCAGATTTCGTCACATTGTTCGAAGTATTGAAATACTTTTGGATCCAGAAAGCCGTGAGTATCAGAGATTAGACCAATATATTTCATTTTATTTGCATAAATAGGTTAAAAATTTGTAGGGTAACGCTAAAGTAAATAAATTCGCACCTTTTCCACTGTAAAAAATGGAACTTTATTTAGTTTTAATTGTAGCAATCCTAGCATTTGCTTATGCAATGTTTAAAGCCAATTGGATCAGCAAGCTTGATCCGGGTGATGCTACCATGCAAAAGATTGCTGGATATATTTCAAAAGGTGCATTATCTTTTCTAAAAGCTGAATACAGGGCGTTAGCAATATTTGTTGCAATAATTGCTATTGTGATAGGTTTTTTAGCTGAAGAAAAGACGTCACACTGGCTCATAGCGTTCGCATTTATTACTGGGGCTGTGCTCTCAGCTACCGCTGGGTTCCTTGGAATGAAGATAGCTACCAAAACCAATGTCAGAACCACACAGGCGGCTAGATTTAGTCTTTCAAAAGCACTTCACGTATCATTTTCAGGAGGTATGGTGATGGGTATAAATGTGGTTTCACTTGGAATTGTAGGTGTTGTGGGTTTGTTCTTAATACTAAACAATCTGGATAACTTTGGCTTTAGTCCCTGGGAATTATCAAAAGTTTTAGAAGTACTGATCGGATTTTCACTTGGAGCTGAGAGTATTGCACTTTTTGCACGAGTTGGTGGTGGAATTTACACCAAAGCAGCCGACGTTGGCGCAGACCTGGTCGGAAAACTAGAAGCAGATATTCCGGAAGATGATCCTCGTAACCCAGCTGTAATTGCAGATAATGTAGGTGATAATGTGGGCGATGTTGCCGGAATGGGAGCCGATTTGTTCGGATCTTATGTAAGTACCATTCTTGCTACTATGGTACTTGGACTAGCTATTGATCCTATGTCTAAAACTTTTTCAGGAGTAAATCCAGGCATAGTACTTCCAATTTTTATTGCGGGTATAGGACTGATATTCTCTATTTTAGGATCCTTTTTTGTTAGAATTTCCGAAACTGGTAATCCACAAAAGGCCTTAAATTTTGGCAATTTCGGTGCGGTTATCATGACCGCAATAGCTTCGTATTTTCTAGTATTATACACTTTTGATAATACTATTACGATTAAAGGAATTACCATAGATTCAGTTAATATTTTTTATTCCATCATTATTGGACTGTTAGTGGGAAGTGCAATTAGCTTAATAATAGAATATTATACTGGTAAAAATTATGCTCCTGTCAAATATATCGCTACTCAGTCAATGACGGGAGCTGCTACAAATATTATTGCCGGACTAAGTGTTGGAATGATTTCAACTGCAATTCCTGTTATAATACTTGTAATAGGCATTGTTTCAGCCTTTTCAGTTGCAGGACTTTATGGTGTAGCAATTGCTGCCTCTGGCATGATGGCCACCACTTGTATTCAACTTGCCATTGACGCATTTGGGCCTATAGCAGATAATGCTGGAGGGATTGCCGAGATGAGCCATTTGCCTGCAGAAGTTCGCCAACGTACTGATGTTTTGGATACAGTTGGAAATACAACAGCTGCCATAGGTAAAGGATTTGCCATCGCATCTGCGGCTCTTACAGCCCTTGCGATGTTTTCAGCATATATGAATACCACTCATCTTCAAGTAATTGACATTTCGAATGCCAAGGTTTTGGGAGGTTTGCTGATTGGAGGAATGACTCCTTATCTTTTTTCAGCATACTGCATTAGGGCCGTTGGTTATGCTGCAAATGAAATGGTTGAAGAAGTCAGAAGACAATTCAGAGAAATAAAAGGAATTATGGAAGGCACTACAGAGGCTGACTATCAAAAGTGTATTGAAATCTCTACAAATGCAGCGTTAAGACAAATGATTGTACCAGGTACACTTGCTTTGACAATTCCTGTGATAATTGGTTATATATTTGGGCCAGAACCATTAGGTGGATTTTTAGCTGGAGTTTTAGTATCAGGAATTATGATGGCCTTTTTTCAGTCAAATGCAGGTGGTGCCTGGGATAATGCAAAGAAAATGTTTGAATCAGGAGTTGACATAAAAGGAAAAATATACTACAAAGGATCAGAGCCTCATAAAGCTGCGGTTGTTGGAGATACAGTTGGAGATCCTTTTAAAGACACTTCTGGACCTTCATTAAATATTTTAATCAAATTAGTTTCAATAGTTGCAATGGTAATTGCACCTTTAATATCTTAAAACTTTATTCACAATAATTATTAATTAGCAATGGCAGGTATGGGACAAGGTGGCGGTAGCAGTTTTGCAGCCACAAAAACAGAAGGTGGAAATAAAGCAAGCTATCAAACTGCATTATATGCATTGATGGTTCTTTTCTTCATGATGGGTTTTATTACCTGTTTGAATGATATATTAGTTCCCTATCTTAAAAAAGTCTTTGAATTAAGCTACACACAAGCTTCTTTAATACAATTTTGCTTTTTCAGTGCTTATGCCATTATGTCTATTCCATCTAGTAAGCTTGTGGAAAAGATCGGCTATAAAAAAGCTATGATACTCGGTTTTATGGTGGCTGCTGCCGGTTGTTTAATGTTTTTTCCAGCCGTTTCATTACATTCCTATGGAGTATTCTTATTCTCTTTATTCGTATTGGCTACAGGTATAGTTTTGTTACAGGTTGCAGGAAATCCTTATGTTGCGATTCTTGGCGACCCTGAAACTTCTTCTTCAAGATTGACATTTGCACAAGCATTAAATTCTGTAGGAACTTTTATCGCACCGCATTTCGGGGCATACTTTATCCTTTCTGCGTTAACACATGGAAGTGCTGAAGCTGTTAAAATTCCTTATTTAGGACTTGCTGCAACACTTTTAATTATTGCTTTTGTTTTGTCGAGATTGACTTTGCCAGTTATTACATCAGGTGAAAATGAAAACATTGTTGAAAACGACGATTCAAAGCATTCTGGTGCATGGAGTTATACACACTTAGTTTGTGGTGTAATCGGAATCTTTGCTTATGTAGGGGGAGAAGTTGCAATTGGAAGTTACTTAATTAACTATTTTGAGCAGCCAGAAATTGCTGGTCTTACTCATGAAACTGGCGCAGCTTTCGTTTCTTACTATTGGGGTGGAGCAGCTGTAGGCCGTTTTATTGGAGTTTATCTTTTGAATAAATTCAAACCAAATTTAGTTCTGGGAACCGCTGCTCTTTGCTCAATTCTGTTAATCGTTCTTTCAATAAATTCTTCAGGCCCTTTGGCCATGTGGTCAATCATTTCTGTAGGTTTATTCAACTCTATAATGTTCCCAACTATATTTACTTTGGCTATCAAAGGTTTGGGTAAACATACTGCGCAAGCATCCGGTTATTTATCTACTGCAATTGTAGGGGGAGCGGTGATACCAGTACTATATGGTGTAGTGGTAGATTACATTAAAACAACTCAAGGTAGCGAAGCTACTGGCTTAAGAATTGCTTTTATCATTCCAATACTATGTTACCTTTACATAGCATGGTTTGGTTTTAAAGGTTCTGAAAAACGCAATTAATAAACAATTAACACTTTAACTAAAAAAAGGTCTGGTAACGAAAGTTGCCAGACCTTTTTAATTTTAGTTTGGCTGTCCGGATAGAGGAAATGAAATATTATTGATTAACTATCTGAATCACACATTTAGGGAGTAATAGGTTTTCAAATGGCAATTGATTGAACAAATGCCTAAAATTCACTTTCAAGGATAATAGATTATACGGAAGGAGAATAATTAAATAGAGCTCTCACGACAAATTTCGATGTTAAAGTGGCGGTATTTAAACGGGTACTGCTTCCCAGGAGTTAATCTGTGAAATCAATAACATCCGCAATAAAAAAAACAATTTCCAGTTTACATACTAAAATGCCTGGTAATGGGAACTAAGAAGCATAGTACAGGAGTGTATAAAACTTAAACATTAAACAACACAAAAAAGGCCTGTAAGTTCTTAAAACGAACAGGCCTTTTGAGAAAAATTCTAAACGCTCCTCTATCTTGAAAATTTTAATCTATCTTCACCAGCTTCTGCAATGAAACTTTTTGGGCACTTTGGGTCCTTATCATGTAAATGCCGCTTTCTAAATCTTTCACTGAAAAAGAATTTACATTTTTATGCTCCAATACAAGTTGGCCTTCTAAAGTGAACACCTGTACCCTATCTGAAATAAAATGGAATGAAACCACATCAGTTGCAGGATTCGGATAAACAAGATTAGAGTTTAACCCTTCCTCTGACTCTTCCATGCCTAAAGGAAAAGATGTTACTGTAATTGGAATATCAAAGAATATAGAGGTATCTGCCGAAATTCCAGGGCCAACATCATATCCCATACACATGCCAAAGTAGTATTTGCCATCCGGTACGGAAGCTGGTACAGTTCCCTGGTAAGTATATTTTACAGACTCTTGCGGCCCTAAAGCCGGCCCGTTATAATCTGTCACAAAAGAAGTGAACGTATATCTGAAAGATTCAAAAAACCTGTATTTTTCTGACTGCAAGTGGTAAAAAGTATAGGCCTTTTCTACTACAGCCGCATTCCCGATATTTTTCACATCAACTGATACTGACCAGGGTTTTCCTCTTTCAAAAACTGCTGAAGTCAGAACAGGATTTGAAAGCCGATATTTCCCAAGATTTCCACCCGCAACTGTGATGGGGAACGCCATGGTATTATTATTTTCATTCTTTTCCTTTATCATTTGATCTTCATCGGCAATGGCGATCACATAATAATTTCCACTTGGAACAGATGAGGGAAGCGTAAACCCTACGTAATCATTTCTTTCCCAGCCAATTTCCAGCCACAGTCCACTGTATTTTCTGGTGAGAAAAATATCTGAATTGTCCTTTACCTGATCTTTAGACAAGTACAATGAAACTGTTTTATTTTGGAGCAGCGTGTCACCAATGTTCTGATAAAAAGTGGACAAAGTATAATTTTTGCCTACATTGACGGGGTTTGTCTGATTGAATGCAAATTCAGTTTTAACAGCTAACAGATCAGGCAGTTTAGCAGGACGTGCCGGATAAATTGTAATAGGAATAATTTTGATATTATTAGCATAACTTAATTCAGGAAAGTAATTATACCTGTTAAGCAAAATGATAACATAATACTTCGCCCCTACAGTACTTGGCAAAAGCACACCATTGTCCAAGCGGTCTTTTTTATACCCGACCACGTAGTTACTTGTTCCAAAAGCAGAAACGACAACATCATCATCCGAAAAAACGGAGTCTTTTGACAGGATATATTCAATCATAAAATTCCCTGTTTCAACAGCTCCAATATTCTGAACGGAGTAACTGAAAGTAAAGCCCTGGCCGGCATAGGCAGCATTATTGGTAGAGATCATTTTTAATTCCAAGTCTGCAAATGCTGTTGTACTGGATACGATGTTAATGATCCTGGTAAAAACATTGTTATTTTCAGACGATTCTGAAAGCTGGTTCTTTGAATCGAAAATGATTTCCAAATCCTGCAAACCCTGAAGGTGGCTGCTTCCAACTGGCACAGAATAAACAACAGAATCAAGGGAATTCGCCTTGATGGCCTTTGTAATTGGTATTTCATTTAATACCGTAATTTTCCCAGAAGCATCCCTTGTTTGAACTTTGACTGAGAAGGTAGAAGAAGGCATATCTACCTCAGAGACGTTTCTGATATAGACTTTCATAGTGCCGGTAGTTCCCACAACAAACACCCTTTCATCTTTTGGAAAAGCAATTAAGTCTACTTTTGAAGGGCATACAGAAACAGTTGAAAGAAAATAGGAATCAAGGTACTGACGCATTCTGTTCTGCTGCTCAACGGTAAATCTTTCAGTACAATGTCCGAAATAAGACATGAAGTTTTTAGTATCCGGTTTATAAAGCTGTCCATTTGGATCAACCATGTTTCCGGCATAATTACAGGACTGGTCTATTTTTATGTCTTTTGGGTCTGCAGGGGTATCGCAAATTAGGTCTCCGGCAGTTTTACAGTTCGAACTATTGACCAGTTCAATTCCATCACGGGTTTCAAAGGTATGATTGAGGTTAAAATAATGCCCTAATTCATGGCTGATCGTATTAACCGTTACGCAGTTATTATTGATCGTGACTGCTCCATTGCCTATTGGGCCTACTGTTGCTAAACCACAGGCATCACCTGTTTCTGCCACAAAATAAATATCAAGGGATGTCACAGAATTATCGTCCATTGTAAGTGGGTCTTCAGTGAAATAATCTATTTCATCACAAACAACAAACCTCACATTGGTAGCAAGAAATTTTTTGTTTACTTCAACAAGTGTGCTGTAAAAGTCATTTATTGAAATTGACTCCTTATTTATAATTTTTTCAATATGCAGTTTAAGAGGCACGATATTCAAGGCTTCCATCCTTCTGTTGCTGGTAACAAGGGCGTGGGCCTGAACTGTCTCGTAACTGGTTTTGAGTGAGAGAGAAGTATCGATTTTACATTTTACCTGGGCATATGAAGTTGATGCGCAGAAAAAGAAAAATAATAAGTAACGGCTTAATTGCATGTTTGTAGATTTGACCACAAAAATAATTATTTGTTAGGACTAGATAGAATAAATCCTATCTGATGTAATAAATAGAATCACATTACATGCTGTCAGATATTCCTCCATGACACATAATGTTAGAATCATGTTGCTTACTACCTACACAATAGAGGTAAAACTGAGTTAAATTTGTAGATAAAAAGTATTACTGCAAACTTTATTTTAAAAACACTAAAAGACGCTTGTCAAGGCATGTGGCCGTTGACAAGGTCTACTCCAACCTTTTGAACTTAGGAATGTGGGTCTTTTCCTTTTTGCTAAGCATATAGGTAATAAATATTTCATGAGAACCTGCGTTTTTAAACTTAGGAATTTTAGAAACCATTACGTAGTCAAATGAATAACCTATTTGAATTTTTTCTTTGAACTTCTCACTTATTTTATCTGCATTAACGCCAAAGTTAAAAGTCAGGGCTGCACCGGAGCGATAACCTATTCCAAGCCAAACCATTTCTTTATATTCACCAGTCACATTTAATTGTGCCTGAAACGGAGCTTTTGCTACATAGTTTAACCATAGAGCAGGTTTCAGCATATAGTCGGTATTAATGCGGTAATTATACCCACCATTTAAATAAAAGTGTCTCAATAATTTAGAATTGGCAAATTCGTTGGTGTATTTGATTTTAGATTGGGTAAGGTGCATAGAAGATATTCCTGCATAAAACTTATCGTCTTTATCTCTGTATAAAAAACCTATTCCAACCTCAGGTAACATCGGTGCGCTAATTCCCTGGTTCACTAACGGATCTTGCTTATCATATGCCTTAATATCACCTTGGTTTACGCGATATTGCTTAAAACCAAGCTGTATACCCATTCCTAGTTTTCCTGATTTCAGGTCCAAATGATATGCATAAGATCCAAGGAGACTAAAATTTCTTTCCAATCCTGCTTTATCATTTAGAATGTGAATGCCCGCACCCATAGTTCCATCCTTTAATGGAGTATTTGCACTAAAAGTCTGAGTAACTGGTGCATTTTCAAATCCAGAAGCAACCCATTGGTTCCTGTTGAAAAGGGTAAATTTTAACGCTTCAGTGGTACCCGCAAATGCAGGATTATATACCAGTTGGTTAAACTGAAACTGCGTAAACTGAGGATCCTGCTGTGCGAATACCTTTTGTACTAAGAGTAGCAATGCTGCGATTGCTAATATATTTTTATTGATAAACATGGTTCAATAGTTATCTGTGTAACAGTATATCGCCTTGTCTAGGCTTACTACCATCTTTTAGGTCAAGTATATAAAAGTATGTTCCTGCTGGAAGGCCACCACCATCCCAATCATTAGCATAATTTTCCCTGTTGTAAACTTTATTTCCCCAGCGGTTAAATACGTGCAGCGTATTTCCCGGATAGAAATGAAGGTTTTTAAAGAACAGAAAGTCATTGTGCCCATCTCCATTTGGTGTGAAAATATTATAGGCTTTGAATAAATTCTGGTAGTTGATGCAGGAAGTATTTGACCATGATTCATGTCCGTTCGGACCTTTCTCAATTGCTTTTATTCTGTAACATTGCTTTCTGCCTTCAGATGAGTTCATGTAATTGGCCAGAGTGTCAAGATTACCGGAAGTATAGAAAGTCATGGGTCCATCGTCAACACTTCTGTAAACCTGGTACTCAACTACTACACTGTCCCAATGTACAAACTTGTTCCAATTCATATCGGACGATTCATTGTCCTGGTCTTCATCTCCCAAAATCCTTGTGATTATTTGAACATTTTTTTGAGAACGGCTTTCTAAAGCAACTCCGCAAGTGTTAATTTCTGGTAAACCAACTTTATAATAATTCGCAGAACCAGAAGATGGCATTTGCCTAGTGTAAATGGTGTCTTTCGCAGGAACCGAATCAATTTTCGTCCAGACTATAGAGTTTAGTGCCTGGCGATAGATATAAACAGAATCCTTTCCTAAATTCTTTAGATTGATTACTTTAAAGTTCAATCTTAATTTATTGTCGTCATTTGGCAGATAAGAAGTATTGATCAGTTTAATTGAAGTTGGTTTCACAATCAGAAGGCTGTCAGAACTTTCACATCCGTTAATGTTCACAAGTTTTACTTTGTATTTCGTTGTGAAAATTGGACTAACAGATGGCAATGAATCAATTGTGGTAGTCTTAATCAGGGTAGAATCCACATACCAATTGAAGGTGAATTTACCCGTGTCAGAAACTATTGCTTTGATTTTAACCGGCACATTATTACAAACTGACAAAGTATCAGGTCCAAGATTAACTTTAGGAGCTGAAGGGGCTTTTAAGATTATAGTAGTGTCTTTAGAACAGGTTGTGCCTACTTTATTGACGGTAACAGAATAACTGCCAGATGCTAATTTTTGTGTTTTGAACTTAGTCAATGATCCTAAAATTGAATAGTTAGCACTGTCTTGTAAAACTCCATTAAGGTTGGACATATTCAAAAGTATTTGTCCATTTTGAACATTGCATAAAGGATTTGTTATGACAGATCCTTTGAAAGTAAAATCTGGTGATGGTGACAATGTATAAATATCATCCTTAATACAACCGGATATTTTACTTGAAACCCTTAAACGGTAAGTTCCTGCTGGTTTATTTCTAATTGAATTTGAAGTGAAATCACTTAATGGTTCAAATTTTAGATTTGTTAATACTTCAGAGAACTTAAGGACAATTTTACCATTTGTATTATTACACTCAGGATTTGAAAGTGAATCTGTCGTGACAGTAAAATCAGTAATATTTGACAGACTGATAGACGTATCAATCAAACAAGTAGTGGCTTTCCTAAAGATTCTCGCTTTGTAAATTCCTGCACCTAAATTCAACAATTCAACTGAGGCAAAATTTCCTCCATTGCTTTTATCAAATTTAAAATTTGAGGTATCTTCAGAAAGCGTAAGTTTAATAAAACCATTGGTAATCTTACAAGCTGGCAATAACTTGTCAACCCTGGTAATTTTAAAGTCGGGAATACTATTTAGGCTATAAACAGAATCCACTTCACAACCAGAAATTATATTTTTAACTTTTACAGCATAATCTGCACCGGGAAGGCTGTCCAAAGTTGGACTTGAAACTTTGCCATTTACTTCAAAAGTATAGTTTGAATTTGGGCCTGGACTTACATTCAATTGTAATTGACCGTTTGATTTGCGGCAATCAGGGGATTTCACACTGGCTGATAATTTGAATGGAGCAATCGCTTTAAGGATGACATTAGTGTCTTGGAAACATCCTGTTGCACTATCAGTAACAGTAAAATTATATGTACTAGTATCCAAACCAGAGTTTAATTTTTGTTTTAAATCTCCTTTCACTTTAAAAGTTATAAGGGGAGTTGTTGAAATATTGATTGCTCCTAAAGTTGATTTGCAACCAGGATTTACAACGTCGAGTATTACCTCAAAATTCGGTTTTCCAATCAGCACTATTGTGTCTGTTTTAGCACAAGTGACATTTGAAGTAGTAATAAAAAATGTGCCTGGTTTCAGACCTGAGTTAGTTGGGCCTGAAATTGCACTAGTAGCATCTTCATAGGTATAAGTTCCGACAGGAGTAGTATTAATATTGATTTTTCCATTACTTGTAACTCCACAAACTGGTTGTGTAACATCAAAAGCATTTGTAAACCTTCCAATTGCTGTTAGTTTTAAAGTTGTATCTATTTCACAATTGCTTGCAAGATTAACAATCCTGATTGGATAGCTACCAGTATCCAGACCGGAATTCAAACCAATTTTTAAACTATCAGGGCTTGTAATTGAATAAGTTCCTGCTGGAATAAAATCAATATCAATTTTACCCAGGCCAAAACATTTAGGATTAATTAAAGTAGCATCCAAAGCAAAGTCTTTTTTATCTACTAAAGTTATAACAGTGTCTTTGAAGCAACCTGTTGAACTATCAGTAACGGTAATATTGTAGATTCCGCCTTTTAAACCATTATTAATTGGGCTATTTAGCTGTCCGCTGACACCGTACTTTATCAAAGGATTTGTGGTTATATTGATAGATCCACCTTTATTACAAAGAGGCTGAACGGTTGTAGCAACAATTTCAAAAGTTGGCTTACCTCCTATTCTTACAGTATCTGTAATCTGGCAAACAGTGTTTGAAACCAGAACATTGTAAATACCAGCAGTGATAGCAGGATTCGACCCATTACTATTAAACCCTCCACCGGTGAATGTGTAATTTCCTTTAGGTGAAGGTATTATAAAAGCAGAGCCATTGGTTTGGCCACAATCCGGCTGAATAATACTATCACGGACAGAAAAGCCGCCTTTATCGCTTAAAGTGAAACTTGTATCTAAAGAACATCCTGTTGCATTGCTTAATATGCGAATGTTGAATTTACCAGCTCTAAGTGAATCATTGAATCCTTGGGTTAAGGAACCCGTTACGACATATCCTGTTGCTGGTAGAATTTTCAGGTCAATGCTACCATTTGCATTAGAACACGTAGCGCCAATGGTATCTGCCACCACCTGAAAACCAGGCTGGTTTTTTAAGACAAATGCTGAATCAATAAAGCATTTGGTTGCTGTATCGGTTATCGTAATATTATAAATACCTGCTGATAAAGAAGAATTGTTTGGCGTATTTAAATCTCCGCTTACTTTAAATCCAATAACTGGTTTAGTAGAAAGCTGAATTGATCCTTTTGCACCGCACAATGGCTGGTTTACAATCGCATCAATACTAAACAATGGATTTCCATTCAATATCACGGTATCCATTTTCGTACAGCCTGTAGTTGTATTGGTAGTTTGAAATGGATACACTCCAGGCTCAAGGTTAATTGTATTGGCTTTGTTTATTGTTGTTCCAAAGTAATTGTAAGTGCCTGCTGGTGCAGATTTTATGTCAATTATCCCGTTGTTTTTGCCACAATCTGGTTGAGTTACTGCAATGGTATTTGTAAACTTCCCTGCTGAAGCTAGGACGAAAGCAGTATCAATTGTACATTTTGATACAGTATCAAGAATCGAGATAGTAAAATTGCCTTCGCCTAAAGAAGAGACATTGAAAGAATTCAGTTTACCCCCAGTAATAGCATATTTACCAGAGGTTGGAATTGGCTGAATATTTATAGTTCCATTTGAATCAAAGCAGGTTGGTTGTGAAATTGTAGAATTAAGCGAGAAACCAGACAATTTTCCAACTGTTATGCTGGTATCGAGGGAACATTTAGTAATGGAATCTGTGATGGTTACGGGATAAATACCAGCAACTGTAATGCTGTTATTTACCTGTTTTAGTTTTCCAGTAAAAGTAAATGGGCCAGCAGAATTAGTTAGAACAAGGTTCACAAAACCAGGTGCTGATAACGTACAACCTACATTCTGAATATTGGCAGTAAGTTTGAAACCTGGACTGATACTAGTAATGATTGAATCTGAAACAGATTGCGGAGAAGCACAGGTAAGAGAGGACTTAACACTTACTTTAACAGTACTTGTTTTGCTTAAAGTGTCCAATTTCAAGGAATCGCTGGTTCCCGATTGAACGGATATATTATTAACAAACCACTCATATGTCGGCGCAATTCCTGAATTAACCGTTACTGTCCTATAATGCACCGGAATTCCACGACAAATATTGTTTATATCCTGAGTAACCACCAAAGATGGGGTTATGTTAGAGTTAATACTTAGATCGACTGAATCGGAGGTAACAGGGCAACCTCCAACAGGCATTCTTAGTAGTTTATACATTCCTGCAACACTTGCTGATAGGTTTTTAGAAACTCCCACAGCCCCTCCCACTGGTGAATTATTAAAGAACCATTGGTCTTGTCCAGCTACAAAATTAGTAACGCTTAGCGCAAGGCTACTTCCTGAACATATTTGTTGTTTTCCGGAAAGGTTAAGTATTGGTTTAGAAGGAACTGGACGAACTCCAATATTTTTAACATTTGAAATTGCTGTACAAACTCCATTATTTGCTCTCACCTGGTAAGCTCCCCCTGTATTCACTGAAATAGAACTTGTGGTTAAACCAATGAGGTCAGCGCCATTGGAAATCCATTGCAAGCCTCCAGAAGTGGTTGTTGATAAAGTTACACTTGAGCCAGGACAAATAGAATCAGTAAGTGAGGTGATAGCTGGTTTTGCAGGAGAAATAATGGTGTTCACATCCAAAGTATCTCTACCTGAACAAGTTCCATTCGTAACTGTAAGAATAAGCTGGCCAGCAGATTTTATAAATGTGGATGCATTGTTAGAAATAGATGATCCTGCCAATTGCCAAGCATTACCAGTAGGGGAATTAGATGCTACCTGCAAACTATCACCTGTACAAAAAGGATTTTTACCGCTTATTAAGGAAATAGAAACTCCACCAGTTGAAGGATTTACTGGGGCAGATGTATCACTTACACAACCACTTGCAGTTTCTGTCACATTTGTTGAATAAGAACCTGTTGTAGAAGCAATAAAGTTAGACCCAGATCCAACACTGACTTTATTTTTAAACCATTGAAATGTGTAACCTGCCTGTGAAGTGTATTGAGTTGATAAAGTATCTGGCAATGCGCTTAACGGACAAACGCCTTGAATTACTGGAAGAACAGGTTTTGCAGCAACGAAAACTACTATAGGGTCAGAAGTGGTTGAAGGACAGCCATTAAGTGCTGTTGAAGTTGCAGTATAAGACCCTGCTGTTGTAACCTTTAATGTATTCCCACCTGTCTGAACTTTAGAACCTCCTTTGAACCAGTCAAAATTGATCAAGGCACCTGAAGAAGCAGAAAGAACAGATGAAGTGCCTTGACAGATAATTGAACTTCCTGAGACTGTTGGTTTGGCAGGGGAAGGAAGAATATCAACAGAAGTAGAGGTAGTGGATGAACATGTCCCGGCTACTGATGTGTAAACTACTGAGAATGTACCGGTATTGCTTGTTGATGGAGTAACAACACCAGTTACAGCATCAAGAGTCAGTCCAATTGTGGAACTAAAGCTACCAGGATCACCTAAAGATGTAAATGAAGGACTTACAGGGTTTCCAAATTTATCACAAAGAAGGCCTGCGTAATTAAAATTCCTTGCAATCGGAGATTTAAGAATAGTGATATCAAATATTGCTGTGTTTTTACATCCTGCCCCGCTGGTAACATTATTGGTAATTTTATAAGCTCCTGGAGTTGAACTTGCCAAAGTTATGACACCGGAAACGGAGGCAATACTTAGGCCGGATGGCGCTGAAGTAAATGAACTTCCCGCAGGTACACTTACAGGTGTTGCATTAGGTTCTGATTGACAATAAGATGCCTTAGCATAAGCAAAAGTTGCATTTGGAATAGGATTTACAGTGATAGAAGTTGTATCCTTGTCGCCTGTACAACCATTTAAAGTGTAGGTAACAATATAATTGCCCGCATCACTCGCTACAGAAGGCGTAATTATCTGAGCTTGACCTGTTTTTGAGAATCCATTTGGCCCGGACCAAGAATATGTTGCCCCGGCAATTGCAGTAGCATTTAAGTTTATAGGGTTCCCTTCACAAACAGCAAGGCTGGTTTTGCTTGAAACTGTGGAGGGCAATGCATTAATTGTTACCGGATATACCGTAGGTTTGCTTTGGCAAGCATTAGATGTGGCGATAACCTGGATTGAGCCTGCCGTAGCATTTGGAGCAAAATTAGCTGATATGGAAGTACCAGTATTTCCTGACGAAAATGCAACACCTGTACCTGAATAAGACCATGTATAAGTTTCCCCGCCTTTTGGACTTGTAATGGAATAAACCTGTGCAGAAGCACCTTGACAAACACTTAATGGTCCGGTTACAGCAGGTGAAGCTGGAATCGGATTAATAATAGCCTTTACTGTAACAGGATTACTATTACAGTTCCCAACGTGGGCAGTGACGATGTAATTTCCTGAATCCTTTAACTGTACATTTGGAATAGTAAAGGATTGGTTATTATTAGTAGACCCATCAGGAAGTTTCCAGGAATAAGTTGCACCAGGCGCAACTACTCCCGATGCACTAACTGTTAATGTATTCCCCACACAAGCGGGATTTGCAGTCGCAAGAGGAATAAAACCAGGATTTACCACCACATTGTGAGTTAATACTGCACTTGAACAACCGTTTGATGTAGCCGTTATCAGGTAATTCCCTGCATCGCTCACAGAAACAGTGGGAACTGTATATGTCAAACCTGTAAATGCAGAACCTGAAGGCAGTACCCAATTGAAAACTACATTAGGAACAGTTGTTACATTTATATTTATAGGATTACCAACGCAAATTGGAGAATTTGAACTGGCTATTGGAAGAGCCGGAGAAGCATTTACGGTTATACTTTTTGTAGTTGCAGCCGAACTCGGACAAGTACCATTTGTTGCTATCACACTTAAATTACCACTTGATGCTGTTGCAGAAAAGTCTACTGTCACAGCATTTCCAGTTCCAAAAACAGTTCCTCCATTTGCATAGCTCCAATTATAAGTAATACCGGGAGTATTGAGAACTGAGTAAGCAACACCTGTTTCTGACTGACATACAGACGATTTTCCTGGATTAAAAACTGGGTTTGAGGGAACGCTATTCACTACAACACTTGCTGAATCAGAAGCTCCAGTACAACCATTTACAGTAGAGGTGACAAAATATTTCCCTGTTGCAGTCGTAGGGGCATTCGGAATTGTTAAAACACCTGTTGCATTCACTACTGGCGCAATTAAACCCGCTCCGGTCCAGGTAAAAGTTGGATTTACACCACTACTGGTTGCATTTAATGTAATGGTTTGTCCAGCACAAATCGTAACATTTTTAACAGTAATAGTTGGTTTTATATTCGGTTTAACGGTTACTGTGCCACTTCCTGAAAGACTTGGGCAATTATTTGCCGTAATGATCAAAGAATAAGTACTCGTATTGGTAACATTATTTACAACCGGGCTTGGATTTGTACTCGCCAAAGCCGGGCCACTCCATGCATATGTCAATGTACCAGAACAATTAGAGCAGTTTAAAGTTACATTTTGTCCTGAACAGATTGTAGATGATACTACTACTGGAGTAGCGGGGATTGGGTTAATTTTAACGATGGTGGTTTGAACCGAACTTGTACATCCATTCAATGTTGATGTAACTTTATAAATACCTGAATCTGACAATGCAATATTTGCTTTGTTAAATGACTGGCCAACAAAAGTAGCACCTGATGGCAAAGTCCAGGTATAAGTATTGGTTGCCGGACCGGAAGCAGAAGTTGTCAAAGTCCCACCCACACAATAAGGTCCAGTATTAGAAGCTGTAGTTACAGGAAGTGGTGTTACTGAAAGGTTAACAGTACCCGCAGCACTTTTACATCCGGAGGTGTTCGTAATTATCAAAGAGTAAATTCCTGAATTTAATGCGGAGGCGCTACCAATTGAAATAGTAGGTGAGGTTGATGTTGATCCATCAGGTAAGGTCCAGGCGTAAATTGAAGCTACTACATTTGAATTTATTACAGAGGGAGATCCAACGCAGACAGGGTTTGGAACAGCTGTAGGAACCGGAGTTGCCGGAAGTGAATTTACAGTTACTGCTCTTGTTACAGTTGTACT
>JACMRH010000505.1 GCA_014376535.1 Cytophagales bacterium
ATAAGGCATTGAAGGAAACAGCCTTAAATGAACTAGCCAAACTGAATGGAAGATTACTGTTTATGCAGCCTTATTGTGGAACAAACCCGAACTATGCAAATTTTGTACAACAGGCCAAGATGCTGATAAAAGCTTCTTCAGAAAAGGAAGCCGTATTGAGAAAGGAAAAGATGGTTGGAATTGAAAAGGACAACTCTAACCTGAATAATTTCAGGCCAATCCTGAATGGCCCAAACAACATTTACTGCCTTGACTATCCACAAAACGCAAATAATCAAGGCGTTCTCATATTCCCCACCATAGGCAACAAGATAGATGAGAAGCATTTTCGGGCTGGCTTGGATACTTTGCTTTGCCAGATTGTAAAAGACAATGAAAGCGTGATTAACTCCATCAGCCAGGTTTTTGACAGCCCTAATTCGTATAATGTTAAAGTAAACCCCAATTTTCAAAAGTACTATTCCAGGTTCAAGCCAGTGCCGGCAGACCTGCCCGCCACCCTCAAAAACGTGAGTTACCAGTATTTTGCACCCGGATATGTGTCTTACAGTGAAAGCTCCGGGACCAGGCCGGTAAAACAATCTTTGTTCCTTTCAGAAGAAGAATATGAAGAAATCGCCAATATGTTCAAGGAACTGCGTTTGGATGAGATTGGAGCTAATTACGACATGAAAACCAGAACTGCCAGTTACCAGGCAATTCTAAAAGTAATCAGGCGCTACTCTGATGAGAGACAGGTTCACATCCTGGAATACACCAGCTTTGCGAACTTTCTGGAAGAAATTGTAGGGTACAGGCCAGAGAATAATTTACTTAAAAAATATAAAATCGCGGATCTGATAGCAACAAACAGCCAAATCAGGGAGGATATGAAGTTGCTGGTTGCACACCTAAACAACAGGTTTTTGCAATTTTATGAAGTAAGCCAGATGCCCGGACAAGGATTTACCAGTAATGGAATGAAATACTATCATGTACCTGAAAAGTATCTACCTTAAGATGAACAGAATCAGGGAAGAGTTGTTGGATGGCCTTCAACAGGAAATTCTGGATTGGAAAAATGATTTTCTGGCAGAAAGCCTCACTGCTTACCTGGTAAACAGGGGTTTAAAACCTGAGCAAATAATACTGGAAAATCAAGGAACCGCCAAACGGTCTTACCGAAAAGAGGTATCAGGCTTTCGCACAGAAATTTCTGAATACGATAACAGGGAATATCTTTATCTGCAAACAAATAAAGAAGGTTTTTACGATGCCTTGCCCCAGAACCTTTTCCACCAGCCCAGCAAAGGAAGAACAGAGAAAAATACTTCAGAGGCTATCCAGGAAATCAGGAACCACAAACAGGAACAAGCAGAAGCAAGAAAGTTCTTTTTGCCTTTTGAATATGGTTTTCAGCATATAAGGTTACTATTAAAATTATTTGAACAAGACTTTGAAAAGCAATCAGGACAAGGAAAAATTGTTGCCATTTTTTCAGAGAAATTTGATGTGTTAAAAAAGCTGGAGCCATTCCCGGCCTATATTTTTTTTAGGTTGATTCCACTTATCCATCACATTAGGAATGATTTCAAATTGGTAGAGGAATGTCTGCAAATGGTTTTTAATATCTCTTTTAGAATTGAATTAGTTTATGGAGATCAGGCAGAGAATTCCTTTATCACAGGAGTGCAATTGGGAGAATGTGGGCTAGGTGTGGATTTGGTAACAGGTGGAGTAATTTCAGATGGCAATCCTTCCTTGAAAATTTCTATTGGCCCGGTTAAACAATTGATGATACCAGCTTTTATTATTGGAGGGAAAAGTGATTTGTTATTTGATGAATTACTTGAGTATCTGGTAGGGGTGGAGTATGAAATTAAAAAGGAATTGCTTTTTGATAGAAATGAAAGGGAAGTTAGTTTGAGTGAAGCAGTTTTGGGAGTGAGTTTGTTTTTGTAAAAGATTTAAAAGTAAAAATGATATTCTAGATTTGTTCAAAACTAAATCCATGAAAAAATCAAGATTTTTATTACTATTTCCTTTGTTATTTATTGCCCATTTGGCTTTTTCTCAAAATTCTTCTAAAGAAAGAATTATGATAAGGGTTTATGAATATTTTCAATATGAGATTATTGTAACTACCGCCAATGGTTCTGAAAAGATTGAGTTAAAAGGTGGATTTAAATCCTTAAGAGAGGAAAATAATAAAATTATTTTAGCTACACTTAATAAATATTTGAGTAATGGATATAAAATTGAGACTTCAAATTGTTATGTAGAAGGTCAGGGAACTATTACTACATATATACTTATTAAGGAGTAACCTTATAAAAATATTTATTCAATTAAATAAAGAGTCGAATGCTAAACTTTACTACGTTGTCAACGGCCTAAAGGCCTTGACAATCGTAATAAATCATATTAGAATTTTCTATTTATCTTATTTAACGGTTGTCAAGGCTTTTAGCCGTTGACAACGTTTAGTTTTTAACTATCTCACTATCCTCTGATTTAAGTGTTCCGAAGGGTCAGTTAAATCAGAATAAGGTCAAGAGGGGGTTGTCCGGTGAGTTCTAATGCATTATTGAAAACTTATAAAGTGTTGCACCGACGAAGTCCTGCATCATATAAATGGATTTTAGTCGTCTTTCAGGACACTTTAACTAGCCAAAAAGCTTATTCCCCTCTATTTTCCTCCCATTGAAATTCTATAATCAACTCTTAGTGTTTAGTTTTTCGCATTAACGCCTGCACCTGCGTGAGTGATAGAAATGAAAAGCCCACAGCGCGGGTAGGATAAGAGGGAAGAGAAAGCGAGGACTTGCAATGAATAGCACGACCTGAGGTACGAAGGGCACGCCCACCGTTTTTTGGTAATAAGCTTGTTTTAAATGAACTCCTCGAGAAACGCTACAATAAAAAAGACAGCTTGTAAAGCTGTCTTTTTTATTAACTATTAACTATTAACTATTAACTATTAACTATTAACTATTAACTATTAACTATTAACTATTAACTATTAACTATTAACTATTAACTATTAACTA
>JACMRH010000506.1 GCA_014376535.1 Cytophagales bacterium
AGGTCATTGTTCTTTATTACGTCACCGTATAGTATGTATATATAAAAATTTGTAGTTTCCTTTTCTACACGAATCCATGAATAACTCCAAAGCCCCCTCTCAACACTATGAAAAGTTGCTAAAGGACAAAGGCAGTTATCATTCACTATTTCTCTCTGCAATTTAGCTATGCATCTTCCAAAATCTCCATATTGTGTTTCTTTGCGGTTTTGTTCAATTGTCCTGTCTTTACCAAATTCCATAAAAAACCTCCATTTTACCGGGCAATGCTCGGCAATCGTTTTTTTAAGCAACGGAAGAGTGGATGGCATTTCATATTTGAGCAGTGTTGTTACATCAAAACGTAGATAATGGTATTTGCTAAGTTCAATCTGAAAAGATTTATCTGATGCTAACCATAGAGTTAATAATTCCACTACTTGCTTATCAACAATACCATTAAGCGTCGCCCTTTTAATTATGTCAAAGTACTTTTTATGATGATTATGATCATGTAAAGCGATAACGGAAGCAAATATGGAACCATTTTTTATTGATGGCCAGCCATACCTATGTATATATTTTAATAGGAATGCAAAATGTTCACTGTCACTATATTGCATACGTTTATTGAGTATGCTGTTTGTTGCACTATCAGTAGTTGTATCAAGCATTTGCCTCAGCATTTGATCCTCCCCTAACATTCTCTCGAAAGTTATATATGCAGTTGTCCTAGGTTTATGAAAGACTTTTGTAAAGCTATCATAATATTTCTTCCTTATATTTCCAGGGATCAGATAATGACGCACAAGGTATGAATCCAGTGTCTGTGGCGTTTGGTCGTCTGTAAAAATGTAGTATGGATTGACCCGCATCAGGTAGTATCCAGCCGCAATACTATCGCCAACTTTACTACAGCTATCCACCAGCATTAACTGCCCGAAGCAGGAATTGCGATAAGCAACTAATAAATTATATTTTTCAGTTACTGTAAGGGTGTCCGCAACGGTTTTCGCCGTCAAAATATTGGGTAGGAAAAAACAAATGATTAGAACTGCAATTTTCATTATTTCTGAAGTTAAATGAGCCGCGAAATGTTTTTTTTAGGATTTTTTAAATTATTTAAACTGGATTTACGAATTGTTTCATTGTCACAACTTCTTCAACTCCACCCGCCGGTTAAAGCCCCTTCCTTCTTCTGTGGTATTAGGTTCCATAGGTTTTGCGGCGCCATAGCCTTTGGCGGTCAGCCTTACCCCGTCTGTGCCTTCAGCCACCAGGTAATTGCGCACAGCATCAGCCCTTGCCTGCGATAGTTTTATATTAGCCTGTGGCTTGCCCACATTATCAGTATGGCCTGATATCTCTATTTTGAGTGCGGGCTTGCTTTTCAGCCATTGGGTAAGCTCATTCAAAAAAACATAGCTCTCCTCCTGTACCTCCGCCTTATTATTTTCAAAATAAACAGCATGGGTGGCGAAGGCAGAATCAGCGAAGAGAATATCTAGGTCATTGTACTTTATTTCGTCACCGTAGGTGATATACATGTACATACTGGTAGTATCATTCTGTGTATAAAAGTTAGACGACCACCAAACACCGTCATAAATAGCGGATAACTTGTGTATTGGGTACTGGCAATTGTAATAAATAAACGCTCGCTGTAAATCAGATAGAGTTCTTGAATATTCACCATAAAAGAGTTCACGTCTTGCGTGTTCCCGATTATCATTTTTTCCATGAATCTCCAAGAAATACCATGCAACAGGGCAATTTGCAGCTATGGCTTGTTGTATTTGGGGCAGGCAATCTGGCAAGCGCAGTTTATAAATGCTTGTAATATCAAATTTAATATGCTTGTATTTGCTTAAAATAGAACCTAATTTTTTTGAACTTCCATTGTAATTCCATATATATAAAAGATCTAATATTTGCCTGTCCACAACGCCATTTAAAACTGCATGTTTTATTAATGTGATGTATGCGGGATGATGCCTGTGATCATGAAGAGCAATAATTGATGCGTAAAAAGAACCGTTAGCTATTGAGGGCCAGCCGTATTTATGGATATATTTTAACAGGTATGCAAAATGTATACTGTCGCTTTGCTCCAGGCGCAAATTAATTGTGCTGTTAGTTATACTATCAATGCTTGTATCAAGTATTCGCCTTAGCGTCTGATCCTCCCGAAACATAATCTCGAAAGTAACATAGGCATTTGTCCTGGGTTGATTAAAGACTTTTGTAAAGCTATCATAATATTTCTTCCTTACATTTCCAGGGATCAAATAGTGACGCACAAGGTATGAATCCAGTGTCTGTGGCGTTTGGTCGTCTGTAAAAATGTAGTATGGATTGACCCGCATCAGGTAGTATCCAGCCGCAATACTATCGCCAACTTTACTACAGCTATCCACTAAC
>JACMRH010000507.1 GCA_014376535.1 Cytophagales bacterium
GGCATAGGGCTGAGGAGTTTTATAGATTGGAAATTAAAGAAACAGTTTTTTGTGAGTGGAGGTTATGAAATGAATCATAACACGGTTTTTACAAACCTCAGAAGTCTGCAAAGCAGTTTAGACTGGCAAAGCAGCGGATTAATAGGAATAACCAAGAAAATAAAAATTAAAACAAAATATGTAAAGGGAACAAATTTTCAAATGCTATATGATTTTTTATACAAAACACATGTTGTAGCAACACAACCTTTGATTTTTAGGGTGGGGTATAATTTTTAAAATCTCTCATAGAAAGAAAAAAATGAAGAAAATATTATTATTACTGATTGTAACTACTATATTCCGAGATATCAGTTATGGGCAATCGAGTACAGCAGTATTAGACAAGACAGTAGATTTCTTACCTCCTCCTCCAAATGCAAGTGCTATTGTGAGATACGGGAGCACAGGCATAAATAAAAATACAGGCACTCCTAACATTTCCATCCCATTATATTCTGTAAAAGGGATAAAACTTTCTACATCAGTAAGTTTGGGTTACACATCTAACGGAATAAAAGTTGACGAAGTAGCATCAAGAACAGGTATGGGATGGGCTATAAATGCGGGAGGTGTGATAACAAGGGCAGTAAGGGGTGTACCAGATGAATGGAATACAAGGCACTATCCCTATGCGCCCATTGGTTTTAACTGGGGGACACTTATGTATATGAATCGAATCGCCACCTCTTCCATGCATAATGGCTATGACGCTGAACCGGATCTATTTAATTTTTCTTTTGATGGGTATAGTGGCAGTTTTGTTTTTAATGGCAACATGACAACACCTGTATTGATTACCAAAAATGGCCTTAAGATTACTGCCAACTTAACTGATAATGCTCCTTGGAATTTTAAAATCATTACGCCGGAAGGACTAACTTATTTATTTGGTGGGTCAGCAGTAGAAAAAACAAAACGAGACCAAACCATCGGCAGAAATTTTAATGAATATATTCCTACATCATGGTACTTAAAAGAAGTTCAACATCAAACGGGCGAAAAAATAATTTACAATTATTCTGCTTATGAGTATAAATACGATAATGGGGTAGCTCAGGTTATGCACTCAGTTTCAAACTGTGGACCGCAAGGAATAGAAACTTCAATAAATGTAAACAAGGTTCTGGGTGTATTGTTAAGCTCAATTCAAAGTGTTTCAAATACCATCCTGTTTCAATATACTACCAGACTGGATTGCACTGATAAATTACTATCTAAAATTAAATACATTGTATCTAACAATGCACTTTCCTCCACCGATTTTGTTTATACAAACGTTGAAGCTTCCCAGAGCTATGCGGGGGAATCATATTTTGTATATAATAGAAATACACCTTACCTAACCTCTATTATTGAAAATTCACAGGATAACAGCTTGCACAATACCCATCATTTTTCTTATAACGATCCTCAGGGCAGGCCTGCGAGACTATCATACGCACAGGATCATTGGGGAATGTTTAACGGTCAAAATAATACTTCACTCATTCCAAAATTAAGTGATGCAATGTATGCTACTTTCCCGGATGCAACTGCCGACAGAAACCCTGAAGCGGCTTTTGCAAAGAAAGGAATGTTAGAAAAAATTGTTTATCCTACGGGTGGAGTAACAATGCTTTTTTATGAACCCAATATATATAATACTACCCCCGCTGACATTATTACCAAGCATACTCTGAATTGCGATGTGACCGGCTATACAACCCCGCAAGAGATTTATGGAATAGGTACTAAAACTAAATACTTTCAAACAAATGCAACGGATTATGCTCCTAAAATAACGATTGAATACAGGGCTAATGGCTCCTACCTTTATACTCATAATACCGGGCATGTTACAATTTATTCTCCGGACAATCAAGTTATATTTGACATAGGATGTAACCCCGATTGCCCAATTTTTACGTACAGTCTTCCTTATTTTTCGCCGGGAACTTACAAAATGGTTTTAAAGGCGCAAGGAAGCCCCGTTACTACTTTGGCTACATTAAAATACAATGGTACATCTACGCCATCAAATCAATTTACTAAACAGGCGGGTGGTTTAAGGGTTGCAAAGATCGTCACAACCGGCGGAGCTGAGGGAATCCCTTCAATAAAAAAGTATTATTATGGGACGTATAATAATTTATATACCTCATCGCTTAGCTATTTGATAGGAGAACCTCTTTATTTATCAAGTCGAAAGTGTCAAGCTTATGGTCAAACTTTTACCAATCCGGAGCTCAGTTCATCTTCTATCCTTCATCTCGGATTTTTTAATAATAATTTTGTTAGCTATAATTCAGTGGTTGAAGGGTATGGTGAAGACTTTGAAAATGGTGGTACGGAAAGCAAGTTTTACACGAACACCGATGCATTAGGTCAAATAGTTTGGAATAATGATATCAAAAATTCTCCATACAGTAATTTTAGTTCAGCATATAATGGCCGAATTTTAAGCGAAACAATCCTCAAAAAATCGTCATCCGGGAGTTTGATACCTCTCAAAAAAAGTGAATTCACTTATGAAGATGATTTTGAAAATGAGACTATAGTACAGGGTTATACTACAGCGAGGGATTTTAATTTTGCTGTGTCAAGTTTTGACACGACATGCAATACCGTTAGCTGTTCGGGTAATCTAATACAAAATTTAGGTGGTTTCAATATGGTAAGATATTCTGTTTTCTCAAGTTGGGTACATCCTAAAACACAAACAGAAACTATTTATGATCAAGATGGAAATAATCCTTTGGTAACGGTTGCAGATTTAAGATATGATAATCCAAATAATTTTGA
>JACMRH010000508.1 GCA_014376535.1 Cytophagales bacterium
ACAATTGGGTGGACAGGAACCCATTCTACATTGAAATATTTGGACAGGCTTTTGCCAATATTGAAAAAACTTCAGAAGCAATATTCATTCAACTTTTTAGTTATAGCCGATAAGGATCCCAAGCTTGATCTTGAAAATTATTCATTTCAAAAGTGGAATAAAGCTACCGAATGGAAGGATTTGTCTGGATTGGATATTGGATTAATGCCTCTTGAAAATACAGATTGGGAAGAAGGAAAATGTGGCTTTAAAGCTTTGCAATATATGGCCTTAGGTATTCCCACAATCGTCAGTCCAACAGGAGCCAATTCTAAAATTATTTCAAATGGGGTAAATGGTTTTGTTTGTGAAACTAATGAAGAATGGAAAAATAAAATTTCTACTCTTTTGATTGATGAAGAAAAGCGCCAAACGTTTTCTCGGAAAGGAAGAGAAACTGTAAAAAACGGATTTAGTAAGGAAGCTTGGGAAAGTACTTATTTGAGTTTGTTCAAAGAGAAAGTTGTCAACGGTCGAAGACCTTGACAAACTTGTATGAATAATTTAATTTTTTTTAATTTAACGGTTGTCAAGGCTTGGGCCGTTGACAACGTATATGAAAGCCAATACCGAACTACTTTTACCTGATACTTATTATCACATTTACAACCGTGGAATAAATGGGGAAGATATTTTTAAATTAGAAAAGCATTATTTCCTATTTCTTCAGAAATACATATTTCATATAGATCCTATTGCAGATACTTTCGCTTATTGTTTGCTTAAAAATCACTTTCATATTCTGATAAGAACAAAAAGTGAAGAGGAAATTTTAGAATATGTTGAGAAGCAATTTCCTGGTAAGTTGATCGAGTCTGTCCCACATTTTATTAGCAAGCAATTCGCCCACTTATTTAATGGTTATACTCAAAAAATAAATCTGGAAACTAAAAGAACTGGTGGTCTTTTTGAAAATCCTTTCAGAAGAATTGAGGTAAAAAATGACAAGTATTTATCTCAACTCATTTGGTACATTCATTTTAATCCTCAAAAGCATGAATTTGTAAAGGATTTTAAGGAATATCCACATTCATCTTATCATAGTCACTTACTTCAAAAGCAAACCAGATTGAAAAGAGAAGAGGTTATAGAATGGTTTGGTAGTTTAGATGATTACCAAAGATTCCATTTACTTCAGCATACTGAAAAGAACTTAAAGGATTTAGTTATTGAGTTTTAGATCACTCTTCGCCAATAAAAAATTATAAACTTTTATTGTTTCTATCTCCAGTTTAACGTTGTCAAGGCCTATGGCCGTTGACAACGTTAGTCCAGGAAGCTGGTTAGAGGGCTACTCGCTTCTGCAAACCTTCCCTGGCGTGCGAGTTTAGCCAGAAACGCTATTCTTCCTGCTTCTACCGCCATTTTAAATGCTTTTGCCATTTCAACAGGATTTTTGGAAACAGCAATGGCCGTATTTACCAAAACCGCATCAGCCCCAATTTCCATTGCTTTTGCTGCATCAGATGGAGCTCCTATCCCTGCATCAATAATAACGGGAACCTTGCTTTGATCGATGATAATCTCCAGGAAATCTATTGTTCTTAGACCTTTGTTGCTTCCTATTGGGGAACCTAAAGGCATAACTGCTGCGGTGCCTGCTTCTTCTAATCTCTTACACAAAACTGGATCTGCATGAATATAGGGCAAGACAATGAAACCAAGTTTGGCCAGCTCTTCGCAAGC